>QIDP01000122.1 GCA_003229375.1 Nitrospirota bacterium | reverse complement strand
GCTTTTAAGAAGAGAAGGCATTTATCAATCCAATTTAAAAACCTGGAGACGTCAGCGTGACGATGGGATGCTGTCGGGACTTAAGCCGAAAAAGCGTGGAAGAAAGGTTGCGAAGAGAAATCCTCTTCAAAAGGAGGTTGATGGTCTGCACAAGGAGAATGAGCGTTTGACGAAGCGGCTCAGGCAGGCTGAGATCATCATCGATGTTCAAAAAAAAGTCTCCGAGGTGATGGGGATAGCTCTGGAGAGTACCGGGGGAGGCGAAAAGAGTTGATGGAATCAGCAATTTCTTTATCATCTGATGTTGGGGTGAAATCGGTTTGTGAATCTTTGGGTGTAAGCCGGGCAGGTTTTTATCGTGAAAGAGCAAAGAGACATCTGAAACTGGTCAAACCGAAAGTGTCCCAGACCTCGCCCCGCGCCCTGAGCAAGGATGAGCGACAGAAAATCTTGGACATTCTACACAGTGAGCGGTTTGTGGATAAAGCCCCATCCGCGGTTTATGCAACCCTACTGGATGAAGGGGAGTATCACTGTTCGATCCGCACCATGTATCGTATTCTTGAGGAAAATCAGGAGGTGAGAGAGCGTAGGGATCACCTGCGTCATCCAAACTACAATAAGCCTGAGCTTTTGGCCACAGGAACAAATCAAGTCTGGTCATGGGATATTACAAAGCTGTTGGGGCCACAAAAGTGGACCTACTTTTACCTCTACGTCATACTGGATATTTACAGCCGTTACGTTGTGGGTTGGATGGTGGCGCATAGGGAAGCGGCGGTACTGGCTACGAAACTGATCCATGAGAGTTGTGAAAAACAAAATATAGAGGAAGGCCAACTGACTATTCACGCAGATCGGGGAAGCTCAATGAAATCAAAGGCTCTGGCATTGCTGTTGTCCGATCTTGGAGTAACCAAAACCCATAGCAGACCTTACACCAGCAATGACAATCCCTATTCAGAGGCCCAGTTCAAGACCTTGAAGTATCGCCCGGACTTTCCAAATCGTTTTGGAAGCATTGAGGATGCAAGGAGTTTTTGTCAGAGCTTTTTTAAGTGGTATAACAGGGAACATCGGCATTCAGGCATTGGGTTGTTGTTTACCCCGGAGGCAGTTCATTATGGACGGACAAAGGAGATTCATCAGACAAGACAAGATGCTTTGCTAAACGCCTACAGATTACATCCTGAGAGGTTTGTAAAGAAAATGCCTGTGCCCCCGGAATTGCCTCAGGCAGCATGGATTAACAAACCGAAAACAGAAGAAAAAAGTGAAGAGGGACTACACTAAATTAGGTCGGTGAGTGTCTCAAAACTATTGACAAGTTCCGGATTCGATATGATCATTAATTTTAAAAAGTGCTCCTAATGTTTCTTCCTTAGGGCTCCTTTGAATTTTTGATGCTAAAATATCTAAAATTGCTTTTCTAAGCGCCTTATCCTTTAGTTTAACTAAACCTTTTATCTCCTTTGGAGAAGCAATCTTTTTAAGTTTAAGTACTATTTTTATATTTCGTGTAAAATCAAGGTATCCACT
>QIDP01000048.1 GCA_003229375.1 Nitrospirota bacterium | reverse complement strand
TTCTAGCCGAGGTAAAAGCGACCAACCTGGAAGCACAAAATCATTTTCGTGCGGGTAATTTTCCTCTTGCCTGGCAGAAGTGGATACTGGCAATGCGTCTGTTAGATGAGGAGGTTGGGGACAGCGTTTCTTCTTTACAGATGTACAAGATTTTACTGACAGCTGTTGAGGGAATTAATTTATCTATTGTAGAGGAGGATACCCCTGATAAAAATGCGCAGACAAATAAAATATCTTCCAGAGTAACTACACAGGTAGCTTTTACTGGTGACAATGGAGACATTCCTCTGAAAAGACTGCCTTTGCATTTTCGTCTTGCGAAAGATAAAGAGGCAGGCGAGATCAGGAAAACCGATTTATCTGGCCGGGTAAAATATTCCTTTCCCAGCTCTGCTAAAAAAGGATTAGAGGTGCGACTGGCTATGTCTCCGTACGCGGTTAACCGAGTGGGGCTTTCTTCTGAGCTATCGCATAAAATCGATTTCCTTGAGTCCATGCTGGAAGTGAAAGTAGCACAATACGGGTCTGTCACTTTTGTCAGGCCAGAAAGTTCTAAAAAGTTTTCTCAGGCTGCATTACTGATGAGTAAAGAGAGAGCCTCCTCTTATGCAGGAGGAGAAGGTCTTGTTAAGGTGGATGTGGCTTCCAATAACCCTTATGTTCTGATGGGTGTTGGAGAAAAATATTATCTGACGATGAAAATTGACATCTTGCCCGCTCAATCAGAAAACATAAACCGACCGCCGCTTAATTTAGCCGTTGTTATCGACAAAAGTTCATCGATGAACGAAGACGACAAAATTGAATACACCAAAAAAGCAACCGAGTTTTTAATTGGACAGCTCACTCCTCAGGATTATCTCTCCATAGTTGCTTATAACTCTGATGTGGAAGTAGTAATACCTGCGGGGCCGGTTTCAGCTCAGGATTTTCTTAAACATCAACTTTCCGAGATTGAACCGGATGGAATGACTAATCTTAGCGGTGAGGTCATAAAAAATACCAATGCAGACAGGGTTAGCCGCATACTTCTACTTTCTGACGGCAGAGCTAACCAGGGTATTACGCACAGTGAAGGTTTGCTTCCCTATACCAAAAAATATGGCGAGGAAGGCATAGCGGTCAGCGCCCTGGGAGTAGGGCAGGACTATAATGAAGAACTCATGATGGGATTGGCAGAGACTAGTAACGGTAACTATTACTATATAAAAGACCCGGAAGATATCCCGGGAATTTTCGGTCAGGAACTTACCCGTCTGGTCAATGTGGCTGTGCAGAATGTGCTTGTTAGAATCAAGCTCAAGCAAGGTGTCCGTTTGGCCAATTCTTTTGGCCATCCCTATTCCCGGACTTCACAAAATGAATATCAATTCAGACTCGGGGATGTTAATTATGGCAGTCGAGGTATTTTACTGTTGGAGCTCAATGTGCCTCCAGAAGAAGAAGGTGAAAAAAACCTGGCCGTCGTTGAAGTAAGTTACGATGATGCGGCTGTAGGGACAAGAGTAAAAAATACAAAACAGATTTCAGCAACTTATACCCGAAACGCCAATTTGATAGCATCTTCCAGAAATCTGCAGGTAGAGAAATACATCCTGTTGACACGCTCCATAGAGCAGCTGGAAAAAATTCTGGCAAATCTGGATAGTGGGCTCTACGAAGAAGCAAAAAGAAATCTCAGGAATACCTATGCATCACTTGAACCTTTTGCGCGCATATCCGAAGACCCGGAGTTTTTGCAGCGAATGAAGTTCCTGAAACATTTTGAACATGAGATAGAAGAGCTTCACGAATCAAATACTTTGCACAACCATGATGAGAGAATTAAGAAAAAACTGGGATATCAGCTATATCTCGAAAAGCATTCCCACCGAACACTGTCTCATCCTCTACATCCCTCTATAAATTGAATTCGAACGATCCATTTCCTGCCATGCCAGGGTTTTGCTTATTTGAAAGTAGAATGAACTATCTTTAATAGCAGCGGGTTGGTCATGGTTTTCCAGCTCGTTGGAAACAAGGGCATTAGAAAACTGGCATCTGCCCGGAGGTTGGGTGCCCAGCGTTACCTATTGTCCACTTTTCTAATCAATGAGCGACTGTACTCTACTCGCCAATGATTGAGCTCGTCTACCGGTAGACCGCGAGAGTATAGAAACCCCTGACCCTTGTCGCAACCATAATCCCTGAGCTGCCTGGCGGTAATTGTGTTCTCAATGCCTTCAGCGGTAACGCTTAAACCGAGGTCATGTGCCATAGTGATGGTGGCTTGCACAATGTGGCGATCATCGTCGCTTTGCATCATATCGATGACAAAACTTTTATCTATTTTAATTTCTGTTACCGGCAGTTGGCGCAGGTAAACCAGTGACGAATAACCGGTACCGAAATCATCAATGATGGTACGTACACCCA
>QIDP01000081.1 GCA_003229375.1 Nitrospirota bacterium | reverse complement strand
AGAATTAATGCTGAGAGCCGGGCTAAATGAGGCAGATGCCCTACAAGGACTGAATCCTCCACAGTAGGATACCCTGCGTGGTATTCTACGTTCATCTTAGAGATACGCTCAAACCAGATTTGAGGGTCATCCATAGGTGCCAATCCATCTGTTTCAGATATGCCTTTTTCTATCTTGAAAGAATCAGCTAATACCTGAGCTGTCTGGAGCGCCCTTGTCTTTCCACTGTGAAATATCCGGGAGGCCTTGATATTTAGCTATGCTGCATAAGCAGCCATCTTTTTAATATCCTGTAAACCTTTTTCTGAAAGCCCCCGTGCCGGGTCTTCCTCTTCTTTCTTTGCCTCTGCATGTTGCACAAGATAAAGAAACATGATAAGCCCCCTTTGTTCATCTATAATGGACCCCATAATTTGAACTGGTAGTTAAGCTACATTTTGCTATAATTTTTTCAAATAAAAAGGAGGCAAAATGAGAAAAAAGTATAGTTCAGGGTTTAAGAGCAAAGTAGCGATAGAGGCAATTAAGAGCGATAAGACAATAGCCGAGATATCCTCAACCTTTGAGATTCACAGGGATCAGGTACAAAAATGGAAGAAGGCGGCATTAAGTGGAATTTCAGGGCTATTCACAGATAAGCAGAGCAGTAAAGAAAAGAGAAATAGCGAAAAGTTAATTGATGAATTATACAGGCAGATAGGTCAACTTAAAGTTGAGAATGACTGGTTAAAAAAAAAGGTTTAATTCTATTAACGAATGACAAGAAGAGGCTGATAGACAGGGATTACCCTGAATTGAGCATATCAAAGCAATGTGAGCTGCTTTCACTTTCCAAGGGAGTTCTTTACTATGAGCCGGTTGCAATGGAAGCATACAACCATAAACTTATGGAGATGATAGATAAGCAATATTTAAGAACCCCATTTTATGGAAGCAGAAAGATGGTAGTTTATTTAAAGAGAGAAGGGTATTTTATAAACAGGAAGAGGGTTCAGAGGCTAATGAGGCTAATGAACATACAGGCTGTATATCCCAAGCATAACTTAAGCAAAAACAGGCAAGAGCATAAGATATATCCATACCTGTTGAAGGGAGTAAACATTGATCGCCCCAATCTTGTATGGAGTACAGATATAACATACATTCCGGTCAGTCAGGGATTTTTATATCTTGTAGCAATTATAGATTGGTATAGTCGATATGTATTATCCTGGCGTTTAAGCAACACATTGGATGTTAGTTTTTGCATAGATGCCTTGGAAGAAGCATTGGAGAAAGGGAGTCCTGAAGTTTTCAATTCAGACCAGGGTTCCCAGTTTACAAGCAATGGATTCACTGAAATGCTTCTGAGTAAAGAGATAAAAATCAGTATGGACGGAAGAGGGCGTGTTTTTGATAATATATTTATTGCGAAGCCAAGGGTTTAATACCCCGCTATTGCGAAGCCAAGGGTTTAATACCCCGCCCCTTGGGGCGTTCAATGCCTTTAAAGATACCCCGTCCGCTTGCGGCGGGGTAGTTCATTTGAGCGTCTCTGGCGCACCGTAAAATATGAAGATATATACTTGAAAGGATATGAGACCGGTAAGGATGTAAAAGAAGGATTAAGCGCCTATTTTCCATTTTACAACAATGAACGTTTTCACCAGGCATTAGAGTATAGAACACCTGAAAAAGTGCATTATAATTAATCCTGGAGCAGGATATACAACAATAACAGAAGATATAGGGAGGGGGAAGGAGGATGTCCAAAAAATTTTCATGCAGCCTGACTTCCAGTCGGCCTACGGCCTCCTTCCAGTCAGGCTGCATACTGGCATATAATGTAG
>QIDP01000057.1 GCA_003229375.1 Nitrospirota bacterium | reverse complement strand
CAGCCTCGATATCACCCTGATTATCGCTATCCTCTCCCACTGGCACAGCGCGGAACTGCTCAATCTTGGCCTGGAGAGACATAATCAGGTCCCGGTTCTCATGGATTTCGGTTGATTTACCCTCCAAAAGTCTATATTTTTCAACGTGCGTCCCCGAAATTGCGTTGAGGGCAATCATGTCTTTTTTGGTTGGCTCATCGTCAAGGATTGTAGATAAATTGCGTTGTGCCTTGATGGCAATAACCTTTGATAGGGTGGCTAATTCCTTGTCACTCCCATCGATCAGAGGCTCAAAAACCTCATAATGTCTGGTAATATAATCATTTACAGCCTGTGGGGTAACACCGGCAATACGAGCAATAGCAGCCTGAGAGCGTCCTATCTGGAGATATTTTGCGATGAATTGGATAGACAGGGGGACCTTGATTGATTTATCAAGGCAATCAAGGGCAGTTAGAGCAGTTTCAGCCATACCAAATATATACCAGATATGGTGGTAGAAGTCAAGTAGTGGTACAAGCGGCGAGGTTGTGCTACATCTTGTGGCGTCTAAACGGGCGCAGGATGGATAATTGGAGATGGGTTGATGGGATAGCATGTCTTTTCCCTTAGGGGCGGAGAGAGAAGAATACAGGTGAGATTAGGGCGTAATGGAATAGGTGCGAAGGGAGGATATGAGATGGCTGGGGGATCGGAAGGTTTTGGGTTATAATCAGGGGCCGGTTTATTTTTTTTTAGTACGAGAACTGGCAAAGGTCAAAAGAAATTAAAAGAAAGAATAAGATATAAGAAGGGGCTTACTTTAACTATTATAGGTTAATGTTTTGATTTTTATGATAAATCGGCACATTTACTGATTCCCAAACCTACTCTTCTGTGGTAACATTTTTGCCGTAATGTTACCTTCGGTGGGTATACTTTTGCCATTTATTACTCTTCTGTGGTAAAAAGCTTATAGTTACTTTAACTTATACATTGACAATGCATGGTGGTATAGGTTATTATGAAATGAGTAATATATTATTCATTTTTTAGCAAAAAGGGGGTTATGGTATGAGTAAGAAAAAAGATATTATAATTGAGGATACAGGGGAATATATTTTGCTTAATAAGCCTCAGAAATTCGATAACGGCTTTGTACAAATTTACAGGGCTTGTACTGATATTGTAATTGAAGACCTCCAAATAGATGATGGCCGTTTAAGATTATTGTTCTGGTTTATCAAGCGAGTTCAGGATTTTGTGCAATTAAACCAGGAACCTGTTGTTTTGGCCAGAGTTAAAACAATGGCAAAAGACCTTAATGCATCAGTACAGTCTATCCGGCGTTGGTTAGCTGTACTTATTGAGCGTGGCTATATTCAACGCCATTTTCAGGGTGGACAGGTCATGTACAACACTTATGTAGTTAATAAGGATTATATCTATAAAGGTAAATTCAGGAGGGACACATAATGAGAAAAATTATAGTAGAGTTTTCGGAGAGTCAGTTCGAGCGGATTAGACAGGTAGCTTCTGAATCAGAAAAAACTATACCCCA
>QIDP01000054.1 GCA_003229375.1 Nitrospirota bacterium | reverse complement strand
TTGTTGTATTTCCTCCAAGACACGATGTTCAGTCAATAAGTGTTCTTGAGGCGATGGCATGTGAGAAGGCAGTCATTGTGAGTGATATTCCTGAATTCTGTTATTTAGTAAATAATGGAGCGGGTATATCTTTTAAGACAGGAGATGCCATATCTCTTACCCTGTCTATGAAAGAACTTGCTGTAAGTAAGGAACGAAATGTGATGGGACAGAGGGGAAGGGATTTGATCAGGGATTTAACATGGGATAAGATAGCCTTAAAATACGAGAAACTTCTACAAGATGTTCTGGCTAAGCATAGTTAGTCCATTACTTATCAGGAGCGCAAAATGAGAACCCCTATAATTTCCGTAATCACTCCCACATATAATAATAGTCGTTTTATTAGTTTTGCTTTGGAAAGTCTTTTCCGTCAAATCTATCCTGAAGAAAATACAGAGATAATTGTAGTTGATGATGGTTCTACGGATAACACCCCCGAGGTTCTTGAGGAATTCAGAGAGAAGATTATTTATGTTCGCCAGGAGAATAATGGTTTAGCAAGTGCAAGGAATACAGGTATGTCCATGGCTAAGGGAGAGATAATAACTTTCCTTGATTCTGATGATATGTGGAATGAAGACAGACTCCAAAGGATTATGGAAAAGTTTTATGAAAAACAGGATGCTGGAATGGTCTATCATCCCGTTGAACTTATTGACAGTGAAGGCAATACTATCTGCAAAAATTTTCATAAGGCCTTTGGTTATAAGGAAGATCTCAGCGGGTGGGTGACAGAAGATATTTTAGCCGGCAGGATATTCTGCGGGGGAAGTTCTTTTGCTTTTAAAAAGGAGATTATAGATAAAGTCTATCCTGTTCCTGAAGATATAAAACGAGGGGTTGATTATTATATGACATCAGTCTCATCCTGCTATGCCACTGTTGGATATATACCTGATATATTGGGTAAATATAGATTGCATGGCAGTAACATGACAATGTTGGCTGGCCAGGAAAACTATAAGGAATTAGCTTTAATTAATAAGGACTTTGCTTTCATGAGGCAAAAGACCATTGAAAAAATACTGAGCTTGAATACATCAATGAATAAAACGATAGATATAAATATAATCAAAAGGATTCAGGCAAAGGAGATAATTTTTTACAATATCCTTAACGGGGAAAGGTGGGATGGAATAAAGCGGATACCCTTTCTCTTTAAGGGGAATCCCCCTGTCAAGGATTTATTTAGAGGTATTGCTGTTAGTTTCATGGCGCTGTTACTTCCAGCGCCTCTTTATCCTGAATTGGTAAAGGCATATGGACTTTTAAAAAAATTGAAAAGTTAATGAATAGTATAAAGATAATTAAGAAGTTCATAGAATCCAACTGGATTATTGAGAGGGCAGTAAGGGAGGTTTTAGAGAGGCTTCCTTTGAGATTCAGGTATGGTATCTCCTACGGACCTACATTCAGATACTGGCTTGGATTTTTAAGGGAATCAGAGAAATGGGGCAGGGACAGGCTTGAGGCATACCAGTTTGAGCAATTAAAGGATTTATTGATACATGCCGGGAAGAATGTCCCTTATTACAGGAAAATCTTT
>QIDP01000036.1 GCA_003229375.1 Nitrospirota bacterium | reverse complement strand
CAGGAAAGGATTATGAGAATGCTATCCTGATAAAGGTTTTCGCCATCCCCACCCTCAGGAGAAGTGGTTCAGGTTAGCCCGTAATATGACGCCCTTCTAAACCCCACGAGCCGGAGTAAAGAGAACGTTAGCCATTTATGCGGCTAAAGCATATTCATAATCATTGGCGATTATGTACTTTCCATTAGTTTTACGAGGAAATGGAACCTCGACATGCAACTCTGGCCTCAAATTATTCCCGTCGAAACCTTGTCGCCCCCTTTTTTAAGAAGGTTTCCGAACTCTTACTACACTTAATATATCATATCTTTTGCTCATTGAAAAGAAGAAATATTTTGGACATCCCCCATTTACTCAGGGTATATGTATGCGAAACGTCTCTAACTTCTGCTGCAACTTTAACAATTCTTCTTCCTTTGCCTTAATATTTCCTTCCTTGAGCACTAAACCCTTCTCTCTTTCAATTATTTCCTGTTCCTTTTTATAGAGAATGTGCTTCAATCTCTTGATCTCTTTCTCTTTAGCAAGGAGCACCTTTTCCCAGCCTGTCTCCCGGATGCGCCTGTCATAAAGCCATTTTACCTTTTGAGAAATTTGATTTAACTCTTTCTCAATCTCATCAATCCTTCTTGCCTCCTCTTTTCCTGTAATCTTTACGCAATCATCCCCGGTAACGCCTTCTCTTCTCTCACTTGCTTTTAGCTTAACCCTTTCCACATCCAGATCCAATTCCTCAACAACATCAGAGATAAGATTATTATCTATGATTCTCTTCTCTTCCACATATCCTGCGAGCAGGGCTGCATCACATATCATATTAATTAATCTGGGAGTCCCCATGGAAAACTTATATATCTGACCCCTTGTCTCTTCAGCAAAACAATCATTTCTGCCTCCAGCAACATGTAAACGGTGTTTGATATATTTCCATGTCTCTTCAGCATTCAGGGGGAGGATATGATATCCAACCGCAATCCTCTGCCGTAACTGCTTTAATTCCGGCACATTCAATTTATTACGAAGCTCCGGCTGTCCTGCAAGAACGATCTGGATCAGCTTCTCCTTTTCTGTCTCGAGATTGGAGAGAAGCCTTATTTCCTCAAGTGTATCCACATCCATAACCTGGGCCTCATCTATAATCAGCATGACATCTTTTCCACAGGCATATTGTTCCAGCAAAAATCTATTAAACTCATTCAGTATCTTTACTTTGCTTCTATATTGATTTTCTATACCAAAATCATGAAGGATCATCTGGAGAAGTTCTACAGGCGGCAACTTCGGGTTTGTAATATGGGCCACTACTGCATTTTTATTCAGACTATTCATCAACTGGCGAATCAGAGTCGTCTTCCCGGCCCCTATCTCTCCGGAGATGGTGATAAATCCCTTTTTGTCCGTCAATCCATAGATGAGATAGGCAAGGGCTCTTTTATGGACAGAACTTTGATAGAAGAACCTTATATCCGGGGTCTGGTCAAACGGTTTTTCTCTGAATTGGTAGAAGTCTGTATACATATTAGGGTTTTTCCCATTAAAAATTCTAAGATCAATTATATGGGTATAATGTGACTATTGTCAAGTTTCAGGGACGAGAATCAGCAATTTTCGGTGAATGCACAAAAAGCAGACACAGTAGAGATTTTTCAAGGTATCTACAAAATATTAACATTACGGGAGGGCAATT
>QIDP01000062.1 GCA_003229375.1 Nitrospirota bacterium | reverse complement strand
TTTTCCTTCAAGTCGACTAATGTGCTCATGAAATAAAGAATAGCATCTCTAACAACAAATTGCTACCTTTATTTATTTACGCCGCCTAAGTAAAAAAAGCCCCTAGTCAAAAAATCTAAACCTTATAATATGTAACAGGGCAGCAATCCCATCCTTCCAGGATATCTTTTTCCCCTGCGAATAATCACGTCCGTAATAAGAGACAGATGTCTCGTATATCCTCCACTTCTTTTTGGCAATCTTGGCTGTGATCTCTGGCTCAAACCCGAAGCGATCTGACTTGATTTCTATATCTCTCAGTACCTCTGCCTTAAATACCTTAAAACCTGTCTCCATATCTGAAAGATTTATATTGGTTAGCATATTCGAAAGGAGGGTCAAAATCTTATTACCCACTGAGTGCCAGAAGAACAGCACACGATGTGTCTCTCCTCCTATAAGTCGTGAACCATAAACCACATCAGCCTTGCCATCTATTATAGGTTTTAACAGCTTTTTATATTCGAATGGATCGTATTCAAGATCCGCATCCTGTATGACTACTGCCTCACCTGTAATATGTTTAAAAGCGGTCCTTATAGCAGCTCCTTTTCCCTTATTCTTTTCATGAAAGAATATCTTGATATCATCCTTTCGATTACCCCTCTTCTTCTCAAGTTCTACCAGATACTCCCGGCTTCCATCAATAGAACAATCATCAACAATAATGATCTCTTTTGGGATATCTACATCCTCAACCCTGCGGATTATCTCCGCAATGGTATTTATCTCGTTATAAACAGGCATTACTACTGATAACTTCATAATTAAGGTTCCAGTTTTTATACATGCAAGGTAACTACTCACCTATATTTATTCACCCCTTTAGCAAAGGGGGAGACCTGAGTAGTTAGCATATAAAATATGCCAGAGTAATGGGGTTGTCAAGGATTTTGTGGGCTGTTCAGCAATTCTCGGTGAACATAGGGTATGTTGGGATATCTTTACCTCATCGATTGTACCGTTAAACCAGTATGGTGTAGATGCCTTCTTGAATACGCCAAGGAGGTAATCTCCATCAGACCTCACAATCGTTGTTGTAGATGGGTCCTCCTTTAAAGTCGGTGTTGACATAGAGACTTAAATCAGTACCATCGTAGTTGAGGGTCACGAAAATTGGATGAAAAAATTTGGAATTGGAAATCATAGAAAAATCTGTTATTATCACTTCAATAGAGGTGGACTGTGAAGACAACAATTTTTTCTAAGGCGTTTAGAAGAAGATGGCAGAGAAACAGTATTTAATATTACTTGATATAGACGCAAGAAAAGGACAATGCAAGAAGATAAATCTTTGCCTTGATTATGAAGATGCCTTAATTTTGGCAGATGACGACATCAATGAGAACTGGGAAATTTACAGAGAGAAATTTTTAAGAGGAGATTCTCCATGAAGGATAAAAAGAGATTTGTAGAGAAAAACAGCATGCTTGTTAAGGAATTTGATAGGTACATTTTGGAGTATCCTGAATTTGCTGATAAATTACCCAATAATGCCCTTGTTGTTATGCAGATTGAGGGAGATGAAGAGTTTAACAGATGGGCAAGAGAAACAGCACAAAGTGTGGCTGAGAAAGATAATCATGTGGTGTATGTCACAATTACTGAATTGAAACCAGTGCGCTCACGTATAGAAAGATTAAAACTCGAGTCAGATACCTCCAGCAAAGCTGGAGGCTTGAATATGTGAACCGCTCAAAGCGGATTAAAAACCATGAGCCACCTAAAGGTGGCCGTTA
>QIDP01000118.1 GCA_003229375.1 Nitrospirota bacterium | reverse complement strand
CCGAATGGTTTCTCTAGCTCAATGATGTTGAGTACATCTTCAAAGGTAAGGGGCTCGAAATAGAGCCTGTCCGATGTATCATAGTCAGTGCTGACTGTCTCGGGATTGCAGTTGACCATGATAGTCTCATATCCATCCTCCTTCAAGGCAAAAGAGGCATGAACACAGCAATAATCAAACTCTATGCCCTGACCTATACGGTTCGGCCCGCTGCCGAGTATAATGATCTTCTTCTTCCCGGTCGGGTTTGCCTCACACTCTTTTTCATAGGTCGAATAGAGGTATGGGGTATATGCCTCAAACTCGGCAGCACAGGTATCAACGGTCTTGAATGTAACATTAATCCCCCATTCCTTTCTCTTCTCCCTTATCTCTCCTTCAGTGGTATTACACAGAGAGCCAAGTCTTAGATCTGAAAAGCCGAATTCCTTTGCCTGACGCAAAATATCCGGGGTAAGATGTGATGATCTCAATCTATCCTCTAATCTCACAATTTCATATATATTATAAAGAAACCACCGATCGATTTTGGTCAGTTCAAATACCTCATCAAGGGAGATACCTGCCCTGAAGGCGCCGGCGATCTGCCATACCTTTTCCCAATCAGCAACCCTTAATTTATCCCTTATCTTATCCTTATTATCACCTAATATCTGTTCTTCTAAACCGTATCTTCCTATCTCTAAGGACCTGATCGCCTTCTGAAGCGCCTCTTTGAATGTCCGGCCAATAGCCATGACCTCTCCCACAGACTTCATCTGGGTAGTGAGCACCCTGTCTGCTGCGGGAAACTTCTCAAAGGCAAAGCGAGGGAATTTGACCACACAGTAATCGATCGTGGGTTCAAAAGATGCCGGGGTCTCTCTTGTGATATCATTAGGTATCTCATCAAGTGTATAGCCCACAGCCAATTTTGCAGCGATTTTGGCTATTGGAAAACCGGTTGCCTTTGAGGCAAGCGCAGAACTCCTGGAGACCCTCGGATTCATTTCAACCACCACCATCTTCCCATCTTCAGGGTTGACAGCAAACTGGATATTAGAGCCACCTGTCTCAACCCCGATCTCCCGGATGATCTTTATGGCAGCATCACGCATGATCTGATATTCCTTATCTGTCAGGGTCTGCGCCGGCGCAACTGTAATGCTGTCACCTGTATGTATCCCCATAGGATCGAAGTTCTCTATAGAACATATAATGACCACATTGTCTTTGAGATCCCTCATTACCTCGAGTTCATACTCCTTCCATCCGATCACAGATTTCTCTATGAGGATCTCATTGATAGGGCTGATATCTAATCCCCACTTAACATATTCCTCGAATTCCTCTATATTATAGGCCACACTACCCCCTGTACCACCCAGGGTAAAGGACGGTCGAATAATAGCAGGGAATCGTATATCTTGAACTATACGCATTGCCTCCTTCACAGAATATGCATAGCCACTCTCAGGGAGCTCGAGTCCTATATGTTTTATAACCTCTTTGAAGACCTTCCTGTCCTCGGCCTTCTTTATTGCACCTAACTTTGCACCTATCAGTTCTACATCATATCTATCAAGTACCCCGCTCTCAGCCAGCGAGACAGCAGTATTCAGTCCTGTCTGTCCCCCCACAGTCGGCAGGAGGGCATCCGGTTTATCTCTTTTGATTATCTTTTCTACTACCCCTGGGGTGATAGGTTCTATATATGTCCTCTCTGCCATTCCGGGATCGGTCATGATTGTCGCAGGATTACTGTTTACCAGGATAACCTCATACCCCTCTTCCCTTAGTGCCTTACGTGCCTTACATGCCTGGGTGCCGGAATAATCGAATTCGCATGCCTGACCAATAATGATCGGTCCTGAGCCTATCAGTAATATCCTTTTTATGTCATCTCGTCTTGGCAATACGGTTTCCTTTCTCGTTTTTAAGTTAAAAATTTAAGTTAAAAGCTCATTATGATTCTATTATCTAAAATATTTAAATTCTAAATTCAAATATCAAAATTCTAAACAAAGCATGCTTATAGAATGTTTCGAATTTTGAATTTCTGTCATTTGATATTGTTTAGTATTTAGTGTTTCGAATTTAGGATTTGATACCTATCCATTATCCTATTTACTTTTTTGTTATTTTCAACTTTTCAGTCTCATCATCCCAACAAACCTCTTAAATAGATATGTAGAATCATGGGGACCGGGAGATGCCTCAGGGTGATATTGAACAGAAAAGATGGGGAGTTCCCTATGTCTCATCCCCTCCGCAGTCTTATCATTCAGGTTTATATGTGTAAGTTCTATCTCATCCGGAAGCGTATCAGGAGCCACGGCAAAGGAGT
>QIDP01000100.1 GCA_003229375.1 Nitrospirota bacterium | reverse complement strand
TCCTGGAATCACTTCAGACCCTTATACTCCTGCTCTCTCCATTTACCCCGCATATCGCTGAGGAGGCGTGGGAGCGATTAGGGAACACAGGGGGGATACATAAGGAAGAATGGCCATCATTTGATCCTGATCTTATCAGGTCTGAAGAGATATTGGTTGTTATTCAGGTCAACGGAAAGGTGAGGAGCAGAATATATGTAGAGGCAGATATAGAGGAGGATAGATTAAGAGAGGTTGCCCTTAAGGATGAAACCGTGAGAGGATGGATAGGAGAAAAGACGATAAAACGGACAATCATTGTCCCCGGGAAGTTAGTCAATATTGTAGTGTAAAAAATTTGTTCCGGCAATACCCCTTCAGGCATGCTTGCTTTATGAGTCGTTCAATTTACTAATACCTTTTTTAGCTAATCTATCAGCCAATTCATTTAACTCTATGCCGGAATGCCCGCTTACCTTATTAAAATTCACATTGTACTTAATTATCAAGTCTAAAAGACTAATCCATAAATCTTTGTTTTCCACAGGTTCTTTTTTATAATTTTTCCAGCCGTTTTTCCGCCATCTTTCATACCATTTCTTCTGCATACAGTTTATTAAGTAAGCACTATCAGAATATATTTCTATATCTATGTCTTTTCCCTTAATTTGCTCTAAAGCCTTAATGCAAGCTGTTAACTCCATCCTTTGACTTGTCGTATTTCTTTCACCGCCACAAATTTCTTTTACTTTGTCTTTATATTTTAAGACAGCGCCCCAGCCACCTTTATTGTGATCAAACTGATTTCCCGAGCAAGCCCCATCGCAGTAGATTATTATTTTATCATCTTTCATGTTATTTCACCTGAAAATCCCCCACGGACAAACAAGTTTGTCCATGCCACCCACCCCATAGAAACCCTCCTGATCCCTAACTCTCAAATGAATCAAATGCCTGACGCCTTAGGGACTGTAAAGTAATAACTTTTACATTACAGTCCCTTAGAATTGACGTCATTTCCGGATTTTTCCATGTATGCATTGATAAGCTTTGTTGAGCCTGCACCACAACTGATAATCGATCTCATCGCATCTTCAACCGGTATATCCACGGGGTGTACATACTTTCCTTTAAGATGATAAATATTACCCGAGGTTGGGTTAGGACCTGTTGGAACAAATACAGAATAACTACCGTCTGCATGTGTATCAGTTACAAATGCAGATACAAGCGTTTCGTTTCCAAATATCTGAACCAGGGCTACGGAGGAAAAGGGAGACTTTTTATTGCCAAGAAATTGTATGACAGTTTCTTTAACCAGAGAGTAACCGGGGGCTATCTTCAAGATTCGATTTTCAAGGATTTTATAAATAAATGTGCCTAATCTTGTCCTTACAAATACACCAACAATAAAACAAGCGGTGAGGATAACAGCTATGACCAAGATATCTGCCAGAATTTCCTGAGTCTGGGATTTCATCATGACAAGATTTGTCAGGGGTTGAATAATATCCGTAACTAGATTAAAGATCCACTTGAAGACAAATAACAAAATGGCTACCGGTAAAATTACGACCATGCCACCAATGAGCGATGTCTTAAAAAAGGCTTTAATTCTTTTCATTTTGGTACTCCCATAATTTTTCTATGTTGTTGAACCCTAAAAACTGGGTCCAGAGAAAGGACTGATCACAGTATACCACAACAAGATAAATGAAGTGTATCAGTCAATATGCAGCATTAATGTAATATATTTCTATGTGGGTTGTAAAGAGGGAAATTTTCCCCAAATTTGAATGAGAAAAAATAAATTAAACTGTTACGCCAAAATGATAATGTCCTAAATAACCAAAGTAGAAATGTCCTAAAGGGAGGTTATAATTACTTCTTTTTGAATGGAGGTA
>QIDP01000034.1 GCA_003229375.1 Nitrospirota bacterium | reverse complement strand
TGATCTAAAGTGCCTAAAGTTAAGGAATTTGAAATTTTAATATAAAAAATAATTCAATAACTTTAGGCACTTCAAACTTTAGGCACTTTAGACACTTCAATTAATAATTGAATAAATATCTTTCTGAATTCAGTTTGAACTTACCATGAATGTTTTTGGAGTTGGAGGTACATATGAAATCAAAAGAAGAGTTGAGTCGCATTTTAAGGAGAATAGATAACAGCGGCTACAAGGCTTACAAGGATATTAAAGGGGTTTATGACTTTGGGTATTATACCCTTTTTATCGATCATGTACAGGGTGATCCATTTGCCGCTCCTTCAAGGATACGGGTATTGGTTTCCCAATCAGTTTCAAATATTCCTGAAGATCTGATCACTACAAAGGTGAGACGAATTGCTGTTGAGGATTATCTTACAAGGGAATTCCATCGGGCAATAACTGATATTGTCAAGGGAAACAGGGGGATAGGCAAGAGTGGTTTTATAGGTATTGACCATGGTGGTCAGGAGGTATTAGAGAGATCATCTATGTTTGCAGATTCTAAAGGTGTTGAGGCACGGTTTTTCACGGGACTCCCTGCAAGGGGAAGAACAATACTCGGGAGAGAGGCCGGAGAGATGTTTTTTGAGGAGGTCCCGGAGATAGTGAGGAGATCTCTCCTGTACAAAAATCTTGAACCGGAGAGATTAAAGAGACATGTATATGTAGTGGAGGATCAGAACTATATCAGGGATAGACTGAAACAAAGGGGGCTGGTAGCGTTTGTGGCCAATGATTCAGTACTCCCCAGGCGAAGTGGTATAGATGACAGGCCGCTGATAGCAAAAAAGAGCGGTGGATATAGTGGAGAAGAGACCGTTATCCCCTTTAAATCCCCGGAGAGCATGGAGATAGAGGAAGATACCCCTAACAGAGGTCTTGTAAAGGGTATCGGGATTAAGGAGGGTGTGACATTGATAATAGGAGGTGGTTTTCATGGGAAGACTACTTTTCTCAATGCACTGGAACGGGGGGTTTATGATCATATACCTGGTGATGGCAGGGATTATGTTGTTACAAGCCACGATGCAGTGAAGATAAGGGCAGAGGATGGTCGAAGCGTTGTAAATTCGGATATAAGTCCATTTATCCGTAATCTTCCATTCGGGAAGGACACAGATAGGTTTGCAACAGAGAATGCCAGCGGGAGCACATCTCAAGCAGCGAATATCATAGAGTCGCTAGAGGCAGGGGCAAAACTCCTCCTTATAGATGAGGATACCTCGGCTACTAATTTTATGATAAGGGATGAAAGGATGCAGGATCTGGTTGCAAAAGAGAAAGAGCCTATAACCCCCTTTATAGATAAGATAAGGCAGCTCTACCATGATTATGGTGTATCTACCATACTTGTTATCGGAGGGGCAGGAGACTACCTTGATGTAGCTGATAAGGTTATAATGATGGATGAATATCGACC
This sequence comes from Nitrospirota bacterium, assembly GCA_003229375.1. GTDB lineage: Bacteria > Nitrospinota > Nitrospinia > SZUA-224 > SZUA-224 > SZUA-224. Next base: position 888 of record QIDP01000034.1, on the reverse strand, counting down.
TAAGGATGTTACTGATAAGGCTAGAGATGTGGTATCAACTCATGTAAGTAAAAGGAAGATGGAAGGGGGTAAGCACTTCGGGAAGATAAGAGACCGTATAGTGCTGCACCAAAGCTTTAATCCCAGCCGTGGGAAGCGAGAGGTAAAGATTGATGCCAGGGGATTAAAGAATATACTTTATGGAAGGACATCCATAGATCTAATTGCCGTAGAGCAGTTAGTGGACATCAGTCAGACAAGGGCTATCGGTGATATTATTCACTATTTTTCTGAAAAATATTCAGGTAAAGATATTACCTTGAAAGAGGGGCTAAGTGCGGTTATAAAGGACATTGATGAGAAGGGAATAGATATACAGAAGGGAATAGATATACTTTCACCATTTAAATTGGGAAGTTATGCCCTGCCCCGTATATATGAAGTAGCAGCAGCTATAAATAGGATGCGTACATTAAAGATTAGGGCTTAATATGTAGACAATTCCATATGGTAATATTATATTAATATTTATGAACTTAACTACTTTTCCGTAGCATCTTTATTTGTAACTATTCAGCTATATTCATTCCCCCCCTTTAGCAAAGGGGGGTGAGGGGGGATTTGGAGAACTTATAATTATAAAATCCCCCTTAATCCTCCTTTTCCAAAGGGGGAGACCTGAATAGTTACAAATTAAATAACTAAACAGGAGAAGAGGTAACCAATGAGAAAGAAAAAGAAGAAGAGACTTATATCAGTATTCGGAAGCTCAAAGATACAGGATAATTTACATGAATATAAGGCGGCTAAGGGACTCGGGGAATTACTCGGGAAAAACGGTTATGATATATGCACCGGTGGATATGACGGACTTATGAGTGCTGTCAGTGAAGGTGGTAAGATAGGCGG
>QIDP01000032.1 GCA_003229375.1 Nitrospirota bacterium | reverse complement strand
TTTCTGTTAATTCTGGGCTGTGCGGGCTTGGCAGAGAGACCTGATGGTGTCAAGGCCGGTCAGGATAGACTAATAGCCCAGGAGCTGTATCAAGGCGGCTATTATAACTCGCCAGTTTCTATCTCTGTAAATAATAAAATAGCTACCTTATATTTGACTGAAAAAGGCAGGGTTGCCTTTAAAATGGGTGATGATGAGGTCTTGTTCCTTGATGAGGATATAGATGAAAAAGACCAAGGGTATGGACGAAAACCATTACTATATCAGGAAGGTAGCCGTCTTTATGCCATCTGGTGGGCCAAAACAAGGCTAAAAGGCGGCAAGTATCTATATTTCAAGGCATCTTATGATGGGGGTAAGACATTCCAGCCCACGAGAATAATTAATTCAGAAAACGGTGTGCTTAACTATTCCTTTGCATCAGACAGTAAGGGGAGATTAGCATTTGTCTATAATGATGAGAGAAAAGGTGTTAAATACCAGATTTATACCAATATCTCCAATGACTATGGTAAGACATGGCTTGATAAAGACATAAGGCTTGATGGCATCCCTAAAGGTATTGGTAAAGGAAAGAGAAGAATGAAGGGTGGCTTTGCTATTGAACCTCAGGTAGCTATTAATGGTCAGGCTATTGCAGTAACCTGGAAGGAATCGGGAAAGGCAGTTTTTTATCTTAAATCAAGGGCCTCTGATGATGGCGGCAAGACCTGGGGAGAGGAGATAGTTATTCGTAAGGGTAAACACATATTTACCTCTGATAACCTTGTCTTGCGCAATGATGATTTTTACATCATTGGTCATGAAAATAATGTTGGTATTATAGGGTATAAATCGAATAATAATGGCAAGACATGGGAGGGTATCAATGCCCTTAAGGGGTCAGAGGAAACAGTAAACAGTCAGTTAAAGGTTATAGTTAATGGGAAGTATCTGTCTGTAGTTTATACTGCTCAAAAGACCAGGATAAAGTATAAGATATTCTTTGCTGCCTTTTCATTTTCAGAGGGTAAATGGAATGGACCTGTAAGAATGGATAGCAAGACATATAACCTGACAAAATCAATGAACCCTGATATTGCCCTCCTTAACGATGGAACTATAGTAACCATTTGGCAGGACTATAGAAATATCAGGTCCAATATTTACATGAATTTTTCGAAAGATAATGGGATAACATGGGAAGATTTGCCTGTATCCATAGAAGAAAGGGGCAGATACTTTTCTATGGCCCCAAAGCTATATGCAGAGGATAATAATTTCTTTGTCTTTTATCAGAGATACAGGGATGATACTAAAGACAAATTAAACTATCTGTACAGGGAGATTAAAGATATCAAAAAAGCAGGGATGGATTATTCAAATGGTATTACTGATGAAGAAAAGGAAGAAAAACTTAAAAAGAGTGTCAACCGTTTCTGGACATTACGAAAGAACGGACAATTTGCAGACACTTATGAATATTACGACCCTGCTTACAGGGCAAGGATAAGCAAGGATAATTTTGTCAGGTATCAGGGAAATGTTATCTATCACCGCTTTAAAATGATTGATTCAGATATCAAAGAGAATATCGCTAATGTAAAGATAGATCTGAATTTCGAGGGCAGGGAAACAAAGATTATGGGCAGGAAATTTTCAATGCCGCGGAAAGACAGCACACTAACCGAGGAGTGGGTCTGGGTTTATGATAATTGGTACAGGGTATATAAAAAAACCATCGGTGGTAGAAGCTACTTAGAGTATTGAAGACTGTCATTTATTTGTTTTTAACCATTTTTTGGCTTTATCTTTTGCATCCCGGAATTGATTGACAGGAGCCACTTCCAAAAATCTCAAGAAATATTTCTTTGTATTTGCTGTATCCCCCTTTCTTGCATAGCTCTCGCCAAGGTTAAAATAGTTTGTCGGATT
>QIDP01000001.1 GCA_003229375.1 Nitrospirota bacterium | reverse complement strand
CTTTGTAACTTGCTGATTATAATAGCTTTACAATCGTGCAAGAAATTTCTTGCACGAGAATTAATGAAATTCGTGCAAGATTCAGGTATTATAATATATAAGATAAAATATCTTTTTAACCTTTAAGAAAGGAAATAACATATGCCTGAGTTTAGAAAGGATCCTATCCTCGGCAGGTGGGTCATCATCTCGACAGAGAGAGGAAAAAGACCAACGGATTTTAATGGTCAATCCAGCAATAAAGAGAAAGTAGGAGGATTTTGTCCTTTCTGTTATGGAAATGAAGATAAGACCCCTCCGGAGGTGCTATCATATCGCCCCGATGGATCTAAACCTGACGAGCAGGGCTGGAAACTACGTGTTGTCCCCAATAAATTCCCTGCACTCCAGGTAGAAGGTGATCTGGGCAGGATCGGGGAGGGGATATTTGACAAGATGAATGGTCTGGGCGCTCATGAGGTTATTATTGAAACCCCTGATCATAATCTGGACCTCTCGGATCTTTCGGAAAAGGATATCGAGGATGTACTCTGGGCATTTCGGGACAGGGTTGTAGATTTAAAAAAGGATGACCGCTTTAAGTATATACTGATATTTAAAAACCATGGTGAATCTGCAGGCGCATCTCTTGAACATACACACTCACAGTTGATAGCACTCCCTATAGTTCCCAAGCTTGTCATCGAGGAACTGAATGGTTCAAAAAAATATTTTGGTTTCAAGGATAGATGTGTCTACTGTGATATCATCAGACAGGAACGGGAAGGGAAGATAAGAGTAATTAGTGAAAATTCAGATTTTATATCCATCAGCCCCTTTGCCCCGAGGTTTCCATTCGAGGTATGGATACTTCCCAAGGTCCATAATGCATCATACGAAGATGTACAGGAAAATGGTGAATTCGGATCCCTCTCATATATTCTTAAGGATGTATTCACGCGTATAAATAAAGTCCTGAATAATCCTCCCTATAATATGCTTATTCATTCATCACCATTTACGGAAGAGCATAATGAGTATTATCACTGGCATATAGAGATAATGCCAAAACTGGTAAGGGTAGCAGGTTTTGAGTGGGGAACGGGGTTCTATATCAACCCCACCACTCCGGAGGAGGCTGCAAAATATTTGAGGGAGGTAGAGATCTAAAATGGGAAAGAGATTAAATGTACTTATTGCATCTTCAGAGGTTGTACCGTTTGCCAAGACAGGCGGGCTGGCAGATGTAACAGGCGCCCTTCCAGGCGCATTAAGGAAGCTTGGACATGATGTGTCGGTTATCTTACCGAGATATCAGATGGTCGATGAGAGCGGATCAAGATTGATGAGTACTCAAAAGAAGATCCATGTCCCTATATCAGCAAGGATAGAGGATGCCGAGATATATGAGACCAAAATAGATAAGGATATATCGGTGTATTTTATCGACAAGAAAGAATATTACGATCGTCCGCAGTTGTATGGGACAGAAGAAGGAGACTATCCTGACAATGCTGAGAGATTCATCTATTTCTCAAGGGCTATCCTCGAAACCTGCAAGGCATTAAACATTAAACCTGATATTATACACTGTAATGACTGGCAGACAGGAATCCTGCCTGTCTATCTTAAGACATTATATAAAGAAGATGACTTCTTTCGAAAAGTCGCCACAGTCTATACTGTTCACAATATAGGTTATCAGGGAGTATTCTGGCATTATGATATGCATCTTACAAATCTGGGATGGGATACCTTCACGCCGGAAGGTATAGAATTTTACGGTAAGATAAATCTCATGAAAGGAGGTATCCTGTTTTCAGATATAATCACCACTGTTAGCAACACATACAGTAAAGAGATACAGACCGAGGAGTATGGTTGCGGACTGGATGGTGTCTTACGAAAAAGGAATAAATACCTCTACGGTGTTATTAATGGCATAGA
>QIDP01000105.1 GCA_003229375.1 Nitrospirota bacterium | reverse complement strand
GCGCTCCATATCCATAGTGTTTTACAAATGAATCGTCCATCTCCATAATCTCTGTCCTTATGGTCAATTCCCCGCCTTTGAGCATTACATGACATGCGTTTGTGACAAGGTTCATCAAAACCTGTTCTATCTGGGCGCTGTCTGCCATTATTGGCAAATCTTTACCTGTCAGCTTGACTGTAAATTTGATGTCCTCACAAATCGTTCTTCAGATCCGCTGACAATATCATTCAGATTTATCAGCACAGGATTCATTATCTGCTTTCTGCTGAAGGAAAGGAGGCCGTGGGTCAGGGCAGCAGCCCTTTTTGACGAGATGATAATTGCATCAACATATGACCTTAATAAATCATTGCCTTTACCCATCTTCATCAGAAGGACATTACCGTAGTTCATTATAGCTGTAAGTATATTGTTGAAGTCGTGGGCTATTCCTCCTGCAAGCTGGCCTACTGCCTCCATCTTCTGGGATTGCAGAAGCTCTTCTTCGAGTTTCTTGCGTTCGGTGATGTCCCTTGCGATGCTTTGGATGTACTGTCTGCTCCGAATTTTTACCATCGTACTTCCGAACTCAATGGGAACATTCTTTCCATCAGGTCCTTGAAACTCGAGTTCACTCGAGCCGCCTGTTCTCTTCTCCATTAGTTTAAAAAATTTTTTCTTAGCAGTCTCTGCCTTTTCAGGAGATCTAACCTCCCATATCTTCATCTTCCTCAACTCTTCAAGCGTTCTCCCTGTTTGACGCTCAAATTCTGGATTACAGTCAACAATACAACCTGTTTTCGCATCAATTAGCACGATGCCGTCTCGCGCTTCACTAAAGATAGCGCGGTACTTCTCCTCGGATTCCCTTAATTCCTTTGTCCTCTCTCTAACCTTTCCCTCTAGAGTCCTGCTGTAATTCATAAGCTGGTTTCTGGACTTCTCAAGTGCACTTTCCATTTTGCCCAAGGAATCTGCAAGGGAACCGATTTCGTCTCTAGTTTTAACCTCAGGGTACACAGAGAAATCTCCACTGGCGATCTTCCCGGTCAACTTTTCCAAAGAGAGTATAGGTCTTGTTATGCCGCTGGAAATCCAGACAGCCAGCCCTATTGCTGCCAAGATTAACAATGAGGATAACAGGATCATCTTGTTTCTCAAAGACGTTACCATGGCAAAGGCCTCATCCTGGTTGATTTTAGCCACAAACCCCCAGTCCATTATTGGGATATGCCTGTAGGCTGATAAGACTTCCACTCCCCTATAGTCCCGGGCCCTTAGAATGCCTTCATCGCCTTCTGATGCAAAGATTGCAGGGGTTGCGAGAGCCGAGTCAACAGGGATTCTCAGATTCAGGGCAGAACCCTTTTTGTGCCGGAGTTCATTGAGAAATAGCACCTCACCACCCTCTCTTCTCACCAGGAGGGTTTCACCTGTCTGACCCATGCCGGGCCACTGCCCTATCATTGGGAACACGGTCTTCTCCATATCCATTTCCAGGATTAGGATGCCCCTCATAGCAGGAATTCCCTTTCTTTTGACAGGATTAAACCCGTAAACCGGGGTGGAAAAGACCATTAAGATATCATCCCCCTGCGATCGGAATATGTCTTCAATATAAATCTCCCTGGCAGCCAAGTATTTGCTTAAGTCCACTTCATTCAGTATTCTGCCGACATCGTCTTTTTCGGTTGAAACTACTACCTTGCCTGATAGATCCACGACAAAGATACGCCTGTATCCATAATTTGTTTTCAGGCTCTGGAGTTCGTCCTGGATATGGGAAAAGAGGCGTTCATCTGCCAGGGAGCGGCCCACGACGCTTCCATCAGCATCAGTGTCATAGCCCAACAGATAAAGTCCTATATCCTGGCTCTCGGACAGGGTTCTCAGATTGCCCAACCTGTCTGACAGCCAGCCCTTCAACTCGTTCTTCTTCAAATCTGCTATAGAGGTGAGATGTGCTGTCACCCTGCTCTCTGTGGATGTCTTCCCATAATCATATGCCCAGTAGCTTAAGAGTAAGATGGGAAGCACGCTCATGATTAAAAAGTAAATAATTATTTTACGCCTGAGGCTGGTGGAATAACCGAGTTTGCCAAAGAAACCGGGGATATCCATTCTCATCCACCTCCACCGTTATTCACAAGCTTTATTTCATCAAAAATCCTGTATTTTACCGGGTTTAAAATTACGGTTTCTATAACGCTCAAGTCAAATTTCCCCTTGACATCCTCCCATGTT
>QIDP01000148.1 GCA_003229375.1 Nitrospirota bacterium | reverse complement strand
TAATAGATTGTTTGTGTAAACTCCTATTATAATGGGGTAATCCGAATGGTTTTAAACTTTTTTCCGTTTTCCGTGCAAGATTCAGGTATTATGGGGAAAGAAAGAGTACGGCCTCAAATTGACAGAATTTCGGAAAGATTTGTTTAATAAAAATATATTGTAAGTCAATTGGAAAGCCAATCACCTATAAGGCCCCCGTTTGTCAATAGGCAAAACACCTTGCCATCCCCCACTTTTAAACAATATTTTAAGAAATCATATCTTATAGGGCCTATCAGCCCTTAAATTTTTCTTGACATGGTTTATTATGTTTGATATCTTGCAGTAATAAAGCTGCAAGACAGGAGATGAATTATGTACAAAGATAGAAAGAAACTGAAAGCAAAGGCAAGGAAGATCAGATCCCAGATGCGTAAATTGGATCAACTAATTAAAGGTTCAATAATCTTCCGCAGAATGACATGTGGGAAACCTAACTGTAAATGTGCCAGAGGAGAACTCCACGACTGTGTATGTATTACTTACAAAGAAGGAGGGAAGACTAAGACAATATATGTTGATAAAAGCAAACAGGCAGAAGCTCTGATGATGTGTGCAAATTATAAGAGGATGAAGGTTCTGTTAAAGGATTTAACCTTAGTAAATTTAGAATTGGTTAAAAGCGAGAGGAGTAGGAGGAAGGATGGAAATAAGAAGTAACGAGGAAGAGATCAAAAATTTTGCTGCCGAATTGAGAAAGAAATTGGATGAACATTTTTCGTCTTTGACTAAGCCTGCATTAAAGAATATAACAGAAATAGTAATAGCGTTAGTAATACTCTTGAGGACACCAAGGGGATGGTATGGGAGGTTGACATTAAATGGAATAGCCAGATGTATGAGGACCCAAGGAGACATCCGGGTCAGATACAAAAGGCTGGACAGATTTCTTAGGAACAATAGATTTGAGATAGGTAAGACCATTCTGGGATTGTTGAGGCTAAGCAGGGGAGAAGATATTAAAGGGATTTTCCCTATTCTGATAGATCAAAGTACGGTGGGTGCAGGGGATGTCCGGGTAATATCAGCCAGTTTTCCATATCAGGGCAGAGCCATTCCCTTAGCTATGGAGACCTTTGAATATGGAAAGATCAAGTTTAGCCAAAATCGAATAGAGAAGGACTTTTTTGCTCAATTGCAAAAAAGATTGGGTCAAGAGAACACATTACTTATGATAATGGATAGAGGGTATGCAAAGGTCCAATACATTTCCGACTTTAACAGGCAAGGATTATTATACATAATTCGTGGCCGTGGTAATGTGAAAGTAGAATATACTGAGGGAGGGAAGCGATACCGCACCGGTCTTGGGCGATTGCCTCATGGACAGGGGAAGGTTAAAAGATACTCTAATGTCGTTTACCATGATAAGGAAAAGATATTGGTGGATATTGTTGTTTACAGGGAGAAAGGATTTAAGGAGCCTTGGTTTCTAATCGTCCCCCCTGGTAGAGAAGAGATTATGCCAACTGAGCAGGTTGTACAATGGTATCGTTCCCGGATGAGGATTGAAGTTAAATTCCGAGATTTTAAATCATATTTTGGTATCAGAGGATTAAGGCTTGAGGTGAAGAAGGCAGAGAAGATCAGCAGGCTTCTATTCTGCATGGCCATCACTTATATATTACTGATAGTTATGGGTGATAGTGATTTAGGAAGAAAGTTACGGAAAGAAATAGAAGTATTACGAAGGAGAGGCAGGCACGGCACTCGCAGAACTCTCAGTGTACTATCTATAGCGCTATTCATGGCTACTGACTCTTTCTTATTAACCTTACACAATTTGATGGACCTGTTAGCTTCCCTACTTAGTTCATCTGTCAATGGTCTCTGCTTTAAGACTTAGATATTATCCCTGATAGATACCAAAGAGAAAAAACTGGGCAGTCCTCCCTCCTTCGCTTTTTTTGTTTAATCTCCCGTTTGTTTGGTCTTTTTTATTTATACGGGAGGAATAAAGGCTTTCTTCAGGTCATTTACTCTAT
>QIDP01000155.1 GCA_003229375.1 Nitrospirota bacterium | reverse complement strand
CTGAGAAAACCTTTCTTCGGTTCATCGGGCTTTATCGAACAGATGCATAAGACACACTTTTCCTGCTGATCCCCAATAAATATTTGTTTTCAAGTAACTCAAAGGACTGGTGCGCTTTATGGTCCAATTTTGTGGCCCTTTAGCCTGAGTCTCCAACATTTTCGTCCCTTTCCGTCAGGCGTCAAACCCGTTTTCCCGCCTGTTAAGCTAAAACAGTGACAGAATGACCTGATGAACATCCTGAAAACATAACATTACGCGCCCATTTTCCCTATCACTCCTAAAAGGCTCTGACACCAAAGCTTTCTTAACATTACGCGCCCATTTTCCCTATCACTCCTAAAAGGCTCTGACACCAAAGCTTTCGTCCTTCGGTGTGAGAACCCCGGCTGAAGTGTACCGGGGCATCTCTACGGTCAGGGAGGCGGCATGAGAAGCGCGCTGCATCCTATGCGGATAGGCTACACCTTAAGTTCAGAGAAAAGTGGTCTTGACATTGGGGTCCACCGCACCTTTACCAGTGGAGGGGAATTGTGATTAGGAGTTGTTTACAATGAGGTTTACGCTCTTGAAAATTCCGATTAAGTCTTCAATTGTCATAGGACAATCAGCAAAGTCAGCAAATTCTTCAAGGTTCATTTTTAATTGACTTCGAATATTATTCAATGTCCCACGTCTTATTTCACGTCGTCCTTTTGGGACAGTTGCTCTCGCGATATAATTGCCTTTGTAGTAAAAGCGAGCATTAAAATGCTTGGTTACATTTGTGACAAAACCAGTTTTATCCTCCTGGCTGCTATCAGCTTCCATTTTCTTGAATGCACCTCTTATTTCAGCTGCTCTATATGATGGAAGCTTCATTTCTCCTCAACGATATCCTCAAGCACGGCAAGCCACTTTTTGGGTAATGGACCAAGTCTTTCCTCAGGTTTTAACTCTTCATATAGCGTGACAATCTCATCCGTAAGCATATTGAGAGCCAAAGATTCTGTTTTCCCGGAGCCGTACAGATCAAGTTGTTCGAATTTAGCAATGAACTCTCCATCCTCTTCGAAAATTTCAACGCTAACAGGATTTTTTAAAGCAATAGCTTCGCTTGCAAGAGAATGTATAGGAACTATTCTGGTAGCTTGTTTTGCAGGGCTTTCAATAATACTTGTATGCTGATAAATAACCGTAACATTAGGATGTTCCTGACCTACTAAAAAGCCAGCCCAATCATCCGGTATTTCCTTTGATTTTGGGTCTGTCCCGATCCCTTTTCCGAAGCTTTCCGGCACCTCTCCAATCATACCCCCTTTTGGATCACGTACAGATTGACCTGCCATTAGTTTAAATCCTCCTTACTGATTTTAAACGATTCAGCAACTGGGATATCTTTGAAGCTTTTGTCAAGATGATCCTTTAGGTTTTTCGCTAATTCTGTTGCAGTAGATGGAGACAAAGATATTCGATTCACCACTAGTACTGGGATAGAGGGTTTATTTGCTTTAGTTGCTTTCTCAACATCCAATGGATCCACATAACAGAAGTCCAGGAGAAGGTCATTCCTTGTATTTCTTATGATTACATGATTAGCAGTTGAAGGAAGATACCCAGATTCACTGAAATCAGAATCAAGTTGGAATGTTTTAGATTTTTTCTTGATGTCTTTCGGTTGTGTTTTGCCTCTTTGGGCAGTCCCCGACTTTTTCGATTTAACCATGACCCCACCTCCTCACCACTTGCACCCCCCTGATAATCTGATCCATGTAAAATCCGAAAATACACGATGGAAGAGCGATGAGCAAGGGGCTAAATTTTCTAACCGTTAAGTGTGACTTCTCACTCATTAGTACTTGAACCATGCACATTCCTTATGTTAAAGAGGAAAAAGGCACGCTCTGGCCCCCTAGGATAATGAATCCGAACGCTGGATCCTACCCTGGACATTGGGGTCGGAGCGTGACAGTCTGTTGCCCAAATCCCTGGTTTTATTGAGTTCAGAGTAGTCGATGTGGTATTATAGGTGCAACTTATTTAAGGAGGAAGTTGCCTAT
>QIDP01000157.1 GCA_003229375.1 Nitrospirota bacterium | reverse complement strand
GGGATATTCTACTTCTTTGAACACACAGACAAAAAACATGTCCTTGTGATGGGAGACAGTCCAACAGCCAATGTCGCCATTCCCTCTCCGGATACTGTGGTCTATAATGAGCCCACAGGTGGTATCCCTTCCCTGAAGAAGAAAGCATCTATAAATACAGCTTTGTGCAGGAGGTCCGCTCAGGTGCAGTTGAATTGTCTGACTTTGACTTTAAGAAACCGAGCCTCAACCTTAAATCTACTGCCAGGGCTGACACAGATACCAGTCTGGAGGTCTATGACTACCCTGGTGAATACAAGACCCAGGAAGAGGGCAAGACCCTGTCTAAGGTAAGACTTGAGGCACTCAGAACCACACAAAAGATGGGACTCGGGCATAGTATATGTAACCGTCTGATCCCCGGCTTCCGTTTCACCATGAAAAGACATCCCCGATCAGAGTTTAATCAGGAATATCTTATTATAAAGCTCATTCACTCCGGGACACAATTACAGGCAATGGAAGAAGAGTCACCTGCCACCGGTGAAGAGGGTCTCTCTTATGAAAACAAATTTCATTGCATTCCCTTTAAAACCCCTTATCGTCCTCCCCGGGTTACAGACAGGCCCTTTGTCCATGGTACCCAGACAGCTATAGTAGTAGGCCCATCAGGTGAGGAGATATACACGGATGAACACGGCCGTGTCAAGGTCCAGTTTCACTGGGACCGTGAGGGGAAAAAGGATGAAAAGAGCTCCTGCTGGATACGTGTGAGCCAGAACTGGGCCGGGAAGAGATGGGGGGCCATGTTTATCCCCCGCATCGGCCAGGAGGTCATTGTAGATTTCATCGAAGGCGACCCTGATCAACCTATCATCACAGGCCGTGTCTATAATGGAGAAAACCCTGTCCCCTACTCATTACCCGCGGACAAGACCAAGAGCACGATTAAATCAGACAGCTCCCTTGGAGGTGGCGGTTCCAACGAACTCCGGTTCGAAGACGCTGCCGGCAGTGAAGAGATATACCTCCACGGTCAAAAGGATTGGACAATTGCCATTGATAACGATAAGAACCAGACCGTTGGAAATGATGAGACCCTTGATGTGGGCAATGACCGCACCAAGAGTGTTGGCGCAGATCAGAGTGAGACTATCGGCGCTAACAAGACCATCAAGGTTGGTACGGATCACAGTGAAACTATTGGCGCTAACAAGACTCTCAATGTGGGGTCCAATCATACCGAATCTATCGGCGCAAATATGTCTGTCACGGTAGGTAGTAACAACACTATCACTATAGGTAGCAACAAAACAGAGACTATCAGCATAGCATGTGCAGAGAGTATCGGCGCTGCAAAGGCCTTGTCGATCGGTGGTGCTTACCAGGTAAGTGTTGGGGCAGCTATGAATGAGACGGTTGGCGGAGCAAAGGCCGAGGAAATCGGCGCTGCTAAAATTGTAGCTGTTGGGGCAGTCAGTAGTGAAAATGTTGGATCAAACAAATCCGTGAATGCCGGCGGGAATATCTCAGAGAGCGCCGGAAAGGATGTCAGTATTAAATCCGGCAAAAAGATGGCATTAAGCGCCGGAGATGATTTTGGTATTTCAGGCGGCAAAAAGGGTGTTATTGAAATCAAGGATCAACTTACCATTAAATGTGGAAGCGCTTCTATAACCCTAAAAAAGAATGGAGATATTTCTATTAAGGGGAAAACAATCAATGTAAAAGGTTCTGGCAATATTATTTTGAAAGGCAAAAAAATCTTGGGGAATTAATATGAAAAGGACTATGACAGAAAATATCCAAACACTACTTGATATCTCGAATGAGATCGAAGGTGTTCGGGTAGGAAAAATAGTGAAAATAGATGAAAGCAAAAGGGTTTTTGTCGATTTCCAGGGCAATGCACAAGGACCGGTTGCAACAAGATGTACCAGTTCATTAAAATCACGAATATTGAGTAAAGCTGCCTCTGCTGGTCAAGAAGTCTTGCTTGTCTTTGAAAACAATGATCCTGAACTACCTATAATCATTGATACCTTGTATTCTCCGATTGACGAAATTGAAGAATCTCCAACTATTGCCTTGGATACAGAAAGCCTCAAAGATATCATGATAGATATATCATGATAGATGGGAAACGAGTGGTCTTTGATGCCAGGGAAGAGATTGTGCTGCGCTGTGGGAAGGCTAGTATTACGCTAACTCGGGCTGGTAAGGTGATCATTCGCGGTACTTACTTGCTCAACCGTTCGTCTGGTGTCAACCGAATCAAGGGTGGTTCTGTGCAAATCAATTAGAAACGATACTATTCCTATTTTCATAGTTAAACACCGATTTTCGCAAAGCTGATAGATTATAAGATATAAGAATGCGAGCACCAAATTACAAAGGAGAAAACCTTTTAATTACAAGGA
>QIDP01000080.1 GCA_003229375.1 Nitrospirota bacterium | reverse complement strand
CAATCTCGATTGCGACGATTTAAATGCTGATGGTTCCAAAAACCAAAAGAAAAATCATGACTATGCAAAAACCTAACCGGACAACGCTGACCATTATGGAACTTTTCCCGAATATCTTCAATATCTTTCTTATTCATATTCCTGTAAAATTAATCACGATCCACCAATACATCTTCACCTAACCTCTATCGCAAGCGCAAATAAAAATTGTTTTAAAAAATCCTGAAAATCTGCATTCATCTGCGTCCCTGAATATTCTTTATATTTTTAAAAAACAGCTCTCCGCACTGTCAGATGAATCGTCTTGTCTTCCTCGTTCTCCTCTTCCACAACCTCAAATCCCTGCTCTGCCATGCGGCTTGTTACCGCATGATAGGCGTATCGCTGCTGAACCTGTTCGAGGAACTTTTCGGAATTGATGTCATCTATTCCATACCAGTCAGCAACAAGTTCAAAAGTTTCTCCATCCTTCTTAAAACCAATGTCATACCCTCTATTTTTTGTCGGCGCCATTACATCGACTTTAGTTTTTATACCGTTATATCCCCTTATCTCGACAATGCCTTCCTTCGGCTGAAAGCCTAGATCACGTAAGGCATTGACAATATGTTCTTTTTTGATCAGTTTAGTTTTTATTTTGGTGAAATGGGACATGGTTGGCTCCTCTATTAGGTAAAGTGAAGTGATAGGAAATTCCTTTTTTGGCCTGAAAATTATTATACCAAAGATCAGGAAAAAATGCAATTTTTTTTGATTTTTATCTTTTCTATTCATAAGACACATTTTGAAAATCCAAATATAGGCAGAAAATGTGATGGTTTTGACATTTGCGGGTTTTTAGAAAAAAATGATTTGACGGCAGATAAAATGATGTCTAAAATAAGATTTTAAGAACATTCAACAAAAAGCAAAAAAGCGAGTAAGAAGGAAGTAGGAGCAAAGGAAGATAGACTGGTTGTAAGTGAAAAAAACGGTTATAAGTTATAAGTCATAGTTAATTTAAGAGATGTATAGATTTAGGGATAGTTTTCTTTCAGAGATTGCAGAAAAGGTAAATAAGGGGATACGTCTTACCTTTGAAGATGGCGTGAATCTATTTAATTCTAAAGATTTGCTGGGAATAGGCTATCTGGCAAATATTGTAAGGGAACAGAAAAATGGCGATAATACATACTTTATAAATAATCGCCATATTAACTATACCAATATCTGTATAAATCAATGCAGATTCTGTGCCTTTAGTAAGGATAGTACTGACCCTGATGCCTATTGGATGAGTATCGAAGAGGTATTAAATAGCGCATCCAGATATAAGAATGGAAATGTCAGTGAATTCCATATTGTTGGTGGTCTCTATCCTGATCTATCGTTTGAATATTATATAGACATGTTAGGTGCTCTTCATGAGAGATATCCTGATGTACATCTCCAGGCATTTACAGCGGTAGAGATTGCCTATATAGCAGATGTAGCTGGATTAAGTGTGAAAGAGACACTTATAAAATTAAAGGAGGCAGGGCTTGGCTCTATTCCTGGAGGGGGTGCAGAGGTGTTTAGTGATAAGCTCAGGAAAGAGATTTGTCCCAAAAAGATTAGTGGCGCTGATTGGATGAGTATAATGGAGACAGCCCACGGTCTTGGTATTCATAGCAATGCCACTATGCTTTATGGTCACATCGAATCTGTGGAGGATAAGATCAGACATTTGATCATGCTCAGGAAACTCCAGGACAGGACAAATGGCTTTATGTCGTTTATACCACTTGCCTTTCATCCGAAAAACACAGATTTGGATTTCTTATCAGGGACAAGCGGTTACCTGGATTTAAAGGTGTTGACAGTATCAAGGTTGATGCTCGATAATTTTCAACATATAAAGGCATTCTGGATAATGACAGGGACTAAATTGGCTCAAATTTCCCTCTCTTTTGGGGTGGATGATATAGACGGCACAGTAGTAGAGGAGAAGATTACTCACTCGGCAGGTGCCGAGACAGAGGAGTTTATTGAGAAAGAAGAGATAATAAGATTGATAAAAGATGCAGGGAGAATTCCTGTAGAGAGGGATACGCTTTATAATAATTTAGGGACTTCGCTCCAATTGGAATAAAAATCCATGCTAGTATAACGTTTCATTAAAATATAGCCGTATATTTACCACAAAGACATGTCCTTTAAAAACAATAAATTAAACCTTTGTGTTCTTCGTGTCTTTGTGGTAAATCATTTGTAGACGTTTTAGTGAAACGCTACACTAGGCCTCAACCACCATACCCTCTCTGGCCATGGCAACCTGCAGATTAGTTTTTCCGTCAATGGATTTCTGAATCTCCTTTTCGATAGTTTCTAACTCCCCGTCGCTGCGGTTAGGGTCGTGGTGGAACAAGAGCAGCTTCTTAACCCCGGCCTGACAGGCAACTTTGACGGCATGCTCAAAGGAGGAGTGTCCCCAATCGATCCTGGAGGAATTATATTCTTCGTGGGTGTATTGGGTGTCGTGGATCAGGATATCGGCTCTATGCAGGAAGCGTGTAACCTTTTCATTTTCTTCCAGGGCAGCCAGCTCTCCCTCCCGAACCGCCTCCTCGTTATAGCCCGGAGAATCCGGACTGATATCAAATAGATTTCGGAATGGCTCTGTATCATAAACCGTGCACAGTACCTTATCCTGGTACTCAAAACGGTATCCCATGACCAGGATGGGATGGTTTAGATATTTTGTGGTCAGCCGGATCCCTCCTCCCAGGTCTTGCGTACCTTCCTTTAAATTGTAATACTCGATTTTGGCGGTCAGATCACTCAACCTGACCGGCCAGTAGCGATATGTAAGCATGCCTCCGAGAATTTTATCAAGGGTGTCCTCCTCATAGGTCACCGGGCCAAATATCTTGAGTTCGGTGTCCGGTATGAACAGAGGAATGAAAAAGGGAAAGCCCATGATATGATCCCAGTGAGTATGGGTGAGAAGGAGATCGGCTTTAATAGGTCCCTTTGGCAGATCGTTTTTCACCAGATCAGCCGCCA
>QIDP01000198.1 GCA_003229375.1 Nitrospirota bacterium | reverse complement strand
TTACAACAATAACTACTATTATAGGGGGTTTTCATGCATAAGTCAATGTTTTTATTGACTTTTTATCTAATAATTTAAACAGGCTTTATATGTCTTTCACCCGGCGGGGCAGATTCATTTTGATACATAATCTGTTTCCTAAAATAAAGGATATGATAGATCCATTTCGTCTTTTAGCGTACAACCTTTTTTTAACAAAAAAACCAGCTAAAATACAATACCCGTCTTATATTGAAAAGATTGAATACTGGGCCCTCATTTGGGGTTCGTTAATTATGATAGTGACAGGAGGTCTCCTATTTTTTAATGATTACACATTAAGGTATTTTTCATTGTGGCTTGCTAATTTAGCAACCATGATTCATTTTTATGAAGCCATTCTGGCCTCTCTTGCAATTTTGGTATGGCATTTTTATTGGGTGATTTTTGATCCCGATGTCTATCCTATGAATAGGTCATGGATTACAGGTAAAATGGTCAAGCCGACCACCCAGCACAAAGGGGGATGAAAAACAGTGCTGCGGTTGGGGGAATAAATGAATGTAAGGGGTGGCATGGACAAACTTGTTTGTCCGTGGGATATTTTCAGGTGATGTAATTATGGACAAACTATGGATATACCTTTCACTCCTTTCAGCCCTCAGTCTCGCAACGTCTGATGCACTCGTAAAAAAGGTCCTTGATGCTAAAAATGAGTATATTGTTGCCTGGCTGAGGCTACTATTTTGTCTTCCTGTTTTGTCCATCAGCCTTTTCTTTATCAAAATGCCTGTCCTGGATGCGACCTTCTTTATAGCCTTTGTTATTGCGCTGCCGCTTGAGATATTGTCAATAATCCTCTATATCAAGGCACTGAGACTATCTCCATTGAGTCTTACCCTCCCATTCCTTTCACTCACCCCTGTATTTCTGATTGCATTTTCGTATCTTATTCTCGATGAACCCATTACCATTCAGGGGGCAATGGGTATAGTATTCATATCTTCCGGAGGGTATGTCCTCAATGTTCATACCCTGAAAAAGGGGATTTTGGAGCCATTCAGGGCGATAACAAGAGAAAAGGGTTCGATATATATGATTGGTGTTGCATTTATTTACAGCTTTACATCCTCTCTTGGTAAGATTGCTGTAGTGCACTCATCTCCTCTCTTTTTTGGTGCAACCTATTTTATCGCTGTAACACTCTTAATTACACCACTGATATTCAGATATAGTAGGGACAATCCCTTGCGGTTGTCCGTAGTATACAAGCTTCAAGCTTGTATTACTAAGAAGATATGGGTCGTAATTGCCCTTGCAGGGGTTGCGTATTCATTTATGATCATCAGTCATATGTTTGCTATAAGTATTGCAAATGTTGCATATATGATAGCTATAAAGAGAACAAGTCTGCTGATAGGTGTTGCATTTGGTTATCTGTTTTTTCACGAGAAGAGGATAGGTCAAAGGCTTGGCGGCGCCTTTATGATGTTTACAGGTTTTGTATTGATACTAACCTCCGGATAAATATCCTTGTAACCGTTCACGGTTTGAAATTGGAAATTAGAAATTTGTGTTATCGTAATAATTCACCACGGATATTCCGTGAATATCCGTGGTAATGTATTATGCTTTTTAAGGATTAAAATTATGGCTGAGCTATTACCTAATTTCTAATTTCCAATTTCAAACCGTGAACGGTTACAGATCCTTTACGTTTGGCAGCTCCATCGCTCCAGAGAGTCCCACCCTGGAGAAGGATCCTCCATAAAGTCTTTATAATCCTCTAAAAGTTGTCTGTGAAGTTTCTCAAAATTTGCTAAGTAAAGATAGAATTTTTTTCCTCGTGAGTCCGTGGTCTTTTCAGCAGCATTAGAGTAATATTTAATACTCTCCTCCTCCTTCTCGATTGCCAGCCGCAATGCCTCAACAGAATCTTCATCTGCTTGAATCTCTTTCTTTATCTTCTCAATATCGGTCGGGAATATCCTCAGATGTGCTTGAATCTCTTCATCATTGTAATATCCCTTTGATCCCTCTTTCCATTCACCGGTCCCTTGCAGGGTTTCTAATATTTCATTCAGGAATTTCATATGTTCATGCTCATCATTTGCAAGTGTCCTGAATATCCTCTTTCCACCAGGATCCGATGTGTTTTCACTGGCATTGAGATAAAATTTTTCTCCATCCCTTTCCAGGGAGATGGCTCCCTTGATAATTTCTATGGCTTCCTTGTTGTTTTCATCCATGCCCAATCACCCCCTTTTTAA
>QIDP01000038.1 GCA_003229375.1 Nitrospirota bacterium | reverse complement strand
TCCTCATTCATATCTTTAGTAGATCGGAGTATTTCTACACTATGTCCAACATGTTTTTTTACGACCGTGTATTCAGCATCAGTTAGTTGTCCTTTTTTATTCAGGATTTCCTGTGGAACGTGTACATTTCCTATATCCATCATTAGCAATCCAATAGATAATGTTCTTAAATCTTTTTTTGGCAGGCCCATGTGACGACCAAATGCGATTGCTAGAGCGCAATTATCAACCGAATGCGAATACGTGTATGCGCTCTTTTTCTGTATCATTGAAAGCCACATATAAGCTTCAGAATTTCGGATAATACTGTCCAGAATTGGTTCCACTACTGCTCTAACGGCTTTTATGTCTAAATTCTTTCCTTGTTGCACATTCTCCATAATGGTAGCTACCTGGTGACTCGCGTCTTCCAGGGCAGTTTGTGCCTCGGGTAATTCTTCCCGAGTTGCTTTTTTGTTTTCATAACGGATTTTTTTCTTATTATCCTGTAGGAACCTCTCCAGGTAAGGATTGGTTTTTAAACGAGGGGCTTCTTCAATATATACGGATGCGGCAATTCCTCGAGTAGTATCAATATGAACGTAGGAGCAGTATTGACTTAAAACAGTAATTTCTTTTTCTGTTTTAATGACGAAACCTTCTAATAAGAAGGGCGTGTCTATCCACGGACGATCAAGATTTGATACGTACATGCCTATTTTCAAGTATGCGACTTCTACCTTACGTTCCATAGGATTACTTTGATAATTATCGGGTTGGTTGGGGTTCTGGGTACCTTTTGAGTATAGTCTGAGAATGGTTAAAAGTTGCTGGTGAGGAGGGTTGTTTCCAGGGTATTACGGCTGTTGCTGGGATGCCTGGAACTACCGCCATGAGGAAGAATCAATCACTTACGGTGGATGAAAAGGATGGAACCTATGTATTGTCTTCACGGTCTGAGCTTGTATGCGCTCTATGTTTGAGAGTAGAGTGCAGGTACGCATAATCATAATATGATGTGTATTTGCTGTGAGCTGTGTCATCAACTTTTTGATTGAAGAGGAGACTTGCAATGATCAGACATTTTTACATAAGCGATGATCTGGACGACCTTGATCGCCTGGAACTAGAACTCGAAAAGAGTGGTATCTACAAACCCCAAATCCACGTAATGAGTAGAGATGATGCTGGCATTGATACTCACCCGCACTTGCACAACATTGAAGCGGTATTGAAACTGGATGTTGTTCACGGAGTTATCGTTGGTGCGGTAATGGGTACTCTGTTGGCGGCGATGGTGCTGTTAATCGGTAATTACACCAGCGTGTCCGAAACCTATACCTGGATGCCCATCATTTTTCTGGCTGTTGTTCTACTGGGGTTCAGTACCTGGTGGGGTGGCTTTCATGGCATCCATAAGCCGCATAAAGACTTTAAACGTTTTGAAAAAGACCTGGAAGAGGGAAAGCATGTGTTTATCGTTGATGCTGATCTGGAACAGGAAACGCTTCTGAAGAATACGCTGAGTTCTCATGTGAGCCTTAAACCAGCGGGAACAGGTTCTGCAACACCCCGATGGATTGTTATGGGGCAGCAGCTCTTTAAAGATGTGACATCTCATACTTTCCCTTAAAGTTATTGGGTAAAGTTTATAAAAAACCGGCGATTCCACAGGAATCGCCGGTTTTTTTATTGGGATTTTGCTGACACCAGGAGGGGATTATCGCCGCTTTTCGATGGTTTTATTAAAACCACACAATTTGCACTGTTTTTATACCTGAGCCAACCATCTATAATACCCGACTAATTTACTAAGTATTTATCTGGAGTGGCGGCATGCAGGCAGAAGTTAATGGTAATACGATACAGCTCAGCGAAGCTGGATGGTTGGAGAATTTGGACGAGTGGAGTGAAGACCTCGCGGTCGAGATTTCCAAAAACGAAAGAATTGATGAATTGACCGAAGAACATTGGGACATCATCAAGGAAGCGCGTACCTATTTTCAGGATAACGGAACTGTATGCGAACCCCGCTCTTTTTCTAAAATTATGAAAAAGAAGTATGGTAAAGATCGCAGTGACCAGAAGTACATCTACTCCCTGTTCCCAACAGGTTTGATTAAATGCGCCAACAAAATTGCAGGTTTGCCTCGACCCAAAGGTTGTAGCTAGTACGGGGCTGTAGCTAGTACGGCAATTTTTTTGTTAGGGTAAAAAAACGGCAGCCAGACGGCTGCCGTTTCCCTCGCTCAGCAAGGTTTCTGCATTTCT
>QIDP01000156.1 GCA_003229375.1 Nitrospirota bacterium | reverse complement strand
ATAAATAATGTCGCCCCGAACCCATTCTTTTTTAAAATGGGGTAGGCATTTTCATAAAAGCTCCTGTATCCATCATCAAACGTCAATACTACCGATCTTTCAGGTATAGGTTGTTTCAGATTGATAAAGTCATACAATTCATCCAGTGTAATCACGCTAAATCCATTTTTTTTCAGATAATTCATCTGCCGTTTGAATTTCTTAACAGTAATATGAATCCTGGAGCTGGTATTATTAACAATCCCGTGATATAAGAGTACGGGGACAATCTGATAACCATCTCTTGATAGTTTGCCTATAGTAAATGGAGGGGCATCTTGTTGTTCTAAACGCCCTATCTCTTCCTCTGAAAGCCCTTCTTTTCTATCGGCCATCTTGACATCTATCTTTGTGACTAAATTATTCAATGTAGAGCAACCTGTAATTCCGCCGAGATAGGAGATGGTTAATATTATGAAAATGGCCTTTAATGGGAGGAGACTTGTTGACATGGTATAAGTTACTTATTAGAGGTTAAATATTGCTGCATAAATCGGCCGAGGTCTTGTTTGTCATAATTGTAATAAGGCTGATTTCCCCGGATGAATCTATCTATATCTCTCAGGACATCTTCTAACTTCTGATATCGTTTATCAATATCCTTTTCTACAAGTGTGAAGATAATATCCACAAGACTCTCGGGAAGGTCAGGGATAATATCAAATGGACTGACTATTTCTGCGTTTTGTGCCATAAAGAATATCCTGTCGGGATTGTCAGGTGGATAAGCCTTCTTCCCGGTAATCATTTCATAAAAAACAAGTCCTAATGAAAAGATATCAGTTCTTTGATCCAGTTTTTTAAAAGATGCCTGTTCAGGTGAAAAATAACACGGCTTTCCTATACAAAACCCGTCCTGAGTTCTGCCGGTCTCAAATATATTCTTTGCAATCCCAAAATCGGTAATCTTTACCTCACCGTTAAAGGATATCAGGATATTCTCCGGGCTTATATCTCTATGTATGATATTCAAAGGAGTGCCATCTTCCATCTTCTTATTGTGGGCATAATCAAGACCGCTGCATATCTCTTTTGTGATATATAGTGCCTGAGAGACCGTTATCCTGTCCTGACAGCCATGCAGGAGCTTTGAGAGATTAACACCATGTATATATGGCATTTCAATAGCAAGGCGTTCGGTATTATCAATGACAATATTTCCGAAATCTCTTATTGGAACCAGGTTATCATGATCACCCAGATATGCGATGGTCCGGGCCTCATTTAAGAAACGGGACTCTATATCCCTGGATATATTAGAAGGGATCTTTACAGCTACTTCCATTTTGATACGTCCGCTCTTTTTGTAACCATGGTAGATTGAGGCCATCCCTCCGCTCGTATTATCCAATCTCAGCCTTTCATAAGGGCCAAGATAGCGGATATTATTAACTTCCTCTTCAGCCTGTTTACTCTTAGAGACATCCTCTGCCCCTTTGCCAGGATAAAAGATCGAGATATATCTCTTCAGGTCCCCTGATTTCACATAAGATGATATCCTCTCTTTCTGAAGGCTAATTTTCTTGATAACCCCTCTATTCTTTTCTGCGATATAATACATTAAGGTTTTAAATGGATGTTCTATCTTTAGCCCGGAAACGTATACTACCTTTACAGAAAAATAGGTAATGGAGATTAAGAGAGAAAAGAGTATAAGATAAAAGAGCTTTGACTTAATATCTTTTAATGCAGAAACATCCTCTTCAAAATATAATCCCGTAATAAATGCCCCTTTAATCTCTCTTACATTGCTCCCTAACACAAGGGAGATTGGTTTTATATATTCTATAATATGATTATCCTTTTCATTGTAAGGACTTCGCCTGGTTATTATCTCACTTTCACTGTTTAGGGGAAAATCTGTATATCTGTTTTTATACATCCTGTGTTCGGGGTCGTATTTTGCGATCAATTCTCTCCTCCCTGTCGTCAGAAAGGATGCATACAGTATATACTTGTTATCCCTCAGGGCATTATTTGTTATAATCTCTAACCTGTCTATCCCTTCCTTGCTGATTTCTATATTAGAGTGCTCTGCATAGCCTAACCAGAATCCGCACTGCTTTGGCAATTCAGCAACTATATTTTGCATAATAGCCTCGCCCTTTGTCTCCATCACTCTTTGAATGGAAAATCCCTTGTACCACATGGTCCCATATGCTGCACTGCTAATAAAGATAAAGATCAGCAATGATATTCCCAGATGAAAATACAGGGAAGACCCGATATTTGTTTTTTGGGATATTATAGAAAAGAGACTTGTGCGGTTCATTAACCTCAGATAAAATTGAGAGGTCTTTACCTTGATTAATTTTGTCTTATGCCTGACAAAATTATGGCTCTTCTCCCAATTACTACGGTAGCAATAAGGGATAAATAGGGATTGATAGACATTGTGAATCCTTCTAAAATAGTAAGT
>QIDP01000126.1 GCA_003229375.1 Nitrospirota bacterium | reverse complement strand
TGATCTTTCATGTTCATGGCAAGATACCTTACAGCCTCCTCACCTATAGATATAAGCATTTTACTCTCCTCCAGGGTACCCCTCACATTGATCCCTGTCTTATCCTCGGTACCGGAGTTTCTTCCAAATATAGCAGCACGCTGATTCCCATCCCTGTCATAGATGGCAATATATATTGTATCCATGTCTTCAGGATAGGTTATTTGCCGCAGGTTTATACCTTTACCAAACTGCTTAATACAGGCAGATCTGGATTCAAGACCGTTCCATACCTCACTCCCTCTTACCAGTCGTGATTTGTCAATATAGTAGACATAAAATGTCTTCTTAAACCCCTCTTTAAAGGGGTGATGCACCTTTTCTATATAATCCTTTATTCCGGGTCCGGCATAGAGGGTCCTGGTTGCAGTATATGTATTGATTGCCCCCTTCAGGCCATTGCCCGCAAATAGAGGTATTATTGAATCATCCCTCAATCTCAGGTACCCTGTGGTTATACTATGTCCTGATTCCTCTCCCCCGATTCCATACCCGATTGCACCTGGCCTTAACAGCTCTTCCTTTAGCATATCCCGGATAGCGGGGTTTTCTCTGTCTCCCCCCTCCAATCTATATATCTCTTTTATAATATCCTCTATTACAGAGGCATCTGCCTGACCCGATCCAGATATCTCTTCTATCTTATTTCTTATCCTCTCTATCTCATCTTGTCTATTCTTTAGCCCCCCAGCAATAATATCCATCATCCCCTTAAGGAGTGATATCACTCCTTTTAAGAGTATCCACTTATCACCAACCGGTGTAAGCTCCGGTGTAAAACCAAGCCCGGCAGCAGCAGTTAAGGCATTAAGATCGCTCTCTATTGTATTTATATATAGTGAGCCTTTATATGTCTCCGGATATCTCGAGATCAGATACATGGCCTGATGAAAGATGGTTATATCTCCTGATAGTACGATAGCCCTGTCATCCACAGGGTTATAATCTATCCTGCAAAACCTGTCTCCATCTGCATCAAAGATAGCGGCTGAAACCCGTATCTTCCCCTCTTCGATTGATTTTCTATTATCCCTCCCGATCTGAAATAGCCTCTTTACCCCCTTGTGACTGGCAAATTTTCCATCCCTTAAACAGACCATGTCAGATGTAATCGAGGATATCCCTTCTAAATCGACTACACCGCTATTATTATTCACCCCTTTAGCAGGATCGCTGTTTACCTCGATAACCTCTCTGATACCGATCCTCCTGAATATATCTGCTGCAATCCCTGAATAGGCGCCATTAGCAGGATCGACTATCAGGATAAGGTCTTTAAAGAGGTCTTTTCTCTCAATCCATGTATTCTTACTATCACATGAGAACTCTATAAATACCTTTACAGCATCATCATGGCACTCCTCATATCCTCCCTCTTCCTTCAGCCCTCTTACCTCCTCATAATCGATCTTATATATGGCAGATGTCAGATGCAGATCATCTCCATAAAGGGGTTTCAGGCCGTGTGTCTTCATGAATATCTTGATCCCATTCTGATCCATAGGGTTATGTGAGGCAGTTATCATAAAGGCCCCCTTTGCCCCCCTGTAGAGCATATAGATAGGAACAGCAGGGGTCGGCATGATCCCGATGATCAGCGCCTTCCCGCCTCCCTTCCTGATCCCCCTTACAGCAGCGCCGGTAAATCTCCCCTCCCTGTCTCTGGGGTCCCAGCCTATGACAATTTCATCACCATGGGTCATCATCCCGCGGTCCTTCAGGTCTGTCACATGGGCATAGGTATATAACTCCATAAACTCCTCTGTGATCACACCTCTATTCAGGAATGCCTCAACAGGGGTCAATCCCTCTACAAGCGGATCAGAGGATAGCCTGACTACCCCTCTTATACCATCTGTCCCCTGCAATCTTGGAATCATTAAATTAACCGCCTTTTCACAGAATTTTTATTTTTGCTCACAGATTAACACAGATTTCACGGATTTATTGCAAAACGTAAATTGTAAAATATAGTATACAAGCTTAAAGCCTGTATTACAAAATAATTTTGTGTTTTGCCATTTGCGGGGAAGTCAAAAATTTTAGAGGTTATCTGCTTGCTGTGTTGATGAAACAGCCTGCTGCTTAAGCGCCTGAAAAAATCAGGTATTCTCTAAAGTACTTTGGATCACGATTTAGAGCAGCCAGATGGTCAGCGTCTTCCAGGTTAAAGATGAGAATGTTTTTTGAGTCCCCCATAGTTTTTTTATGTCACTCTCCAAGAGGGATAGAAGAGAGGTCTTGCCCACCTGCCGCGCGCCTAGGATGACGATGGTATCAGGCTTTTTCAACCATGGATGTATATTTTTCTGCAGCTTTCTATGAAAAAAGCTCATATTTTGATATATGCATAATACAAATTATTGAGTATAATGTATGATGCATTGCACCGATTGTTAAATTATAGAAAATCAAAAGGTTAAACTGATTTTAACTCTGAAGAGTGTCACAGGATCAGTGTGCCTAAATTCGGAGGCTGTAATAAAATAATTTTTACAATAAAAAAAATTATCAAAATTCACAGTATTGTGAGTTGAAAATTGGACATAAAGCATACAAAACAATCAAAATTATGAGTAAAATATCGAAATCAAGATCAATTTTTCCAACCCCGGCAATATCACTTCCAATACAATCCCCATATATATAGTAGGGCAAAACAGACATCCTCAGTGAAGACGGTTCAGTCCAACAGTATT
>QIDP01000070.1 GCA_003229375.1 Nitrospirota bacterium | reverse complement strand
CGTATCTGACCCTGTGTTTTGTGTGGGTGAGGAAGAGCTCTTTCATAGCCCTTGTTATCCCGACATACATTAATCTACGCTCCTCCTCAAGTCCCCCCTTATCAAGGAGAGATTTCCTGTGCGGGATTATTTCATCTTCTACTCCAACTATGAAGACAACCGGGAACTCAAGCCCCTTTGAAGAGTGGAGGGATACGAGTGTGACGCCGCCCTTTTTTTCATCACTTTCGGGTTTGTTATCAAGAGCCAGCATTTCAAGGAAGCCCTGAAGGGATGGGGAATCTTCAGTCTCTTCATAGTATTTCAACGATTCAACAAAAGCATTTATATAATCTATGCGTTTCAATGCCACATCGTCGGTCTTGTAAAAACTCCTGATGTGTTTGGTAAAGTCAATTTCGGCTATTAGTTTGCTCAGTTGTTTTGCCATCTCTTTGTTTTTTAAGAATCCGGCTCTGTATTTGTCTATCATATCAGCCAGGTCAGAGACCTTTCTTGCCGTCTGTCCGGGAATATCGGTAACCTTGTCTGCCCTCCCGAATGTTTCAAGGAGAGATAACTTCTCTTGTTCTGCATAATCCTGCAATCTGCCAAGGGATGTGTTTCCTATTCCTCTTCTGGGCAGGTTAGCTATTCTCAGAAGGCTTATATCATCGTACCGGTTAAGTATGATCTTCAGATAAGATGCAAGGTCTTTGATCTCTTTCCGGTCGAAATAACTTGTACCTCCTACAACAGTATATGGGATCCTGTTTCTCCGTAGCGCCGCTTCAAACGGCCTTGAAAAAATATTAGCTCTGTAAATGATCGCAAAATCGTCATAAGAGAGGTCTTTGGAAGTTATCAGGTGGAGAATCTTCCCTGCAACCAGTTTTGCCTCTTCCTCTCCATCGGGAGCCCTCATTATCTTGACACCCGGCCCCATCCCCTCTGAAGTCCAGAGGGATTTTTCCATTCTCTTCCTGTTATTTCTTATTACACCGTTTGCCGCTTCTAAAATATTTCCCATTGAACGGTAGTTCTGTTCGAGGCGGATGACCTTTGTTCCGGTGAAATCATTTTCAAAGTCAAGGATATTACCGGGATTTGCCCCCCTCCAGGCATAGACAGACTGGTCGTCATCCCCTACGACGCAGAGATTTTTTCTTTTGCCCGCAAGCAGTTTCAATAAAGTATATTGAACCCTGTTTGTATCCTGATATTCGTCAACCATGATATACCTGAACCTGTCCTGATAAGCTTCAAGGAGATGAGGTTCCTTTCTGAAGAGTTCAATAACAAGTAAAAGAAGGTCATCAAAGTCAACAGCGTTCAATGCCCTTAATGTCTTCTGATATTCGGGATAGACCCTATCGACGATAATGGAAAGGTCGTCCTGTTTCGACGTATTCAGATCCTGAAAAGATGTGGAGGAGTTCTTTAACTTTCCGATCCTGTCGAGAATGACCTCGGCTTTAAACTGTTTCCTGTAGACGGTGATATCACGGAGGAGGTTTTTTAAAAGTGAGACCTGTTCGGAGGTATCGTAAATAGTGAAATTTTTTCTCAAACCGAGGTATTTCATCTCCTTCCTCAAAATCCGCAGGCAGAAAGAATGAAAGGTCGAGATAATGGGGACATTTCTTTTTCCCGTATTTAATAGAGCACTTATTCTCCCCTTCATTTCACGTGCTGCCTTGTTGGTAAAGGTGACTGCCAGAACAGACTCTGCCCTGACACCCGTGTGTATCAGGTATGCGGTTCTCGTGGTTATGACCCTTGTCTTTCCCGAGCCGGCTCCGGCGAGAATGAGGAGCGGGCCCTTGGTATGCATAACCGCTTCCTTCTGCCTGAGATTGAGCTGCGCTATTTCTCTGGATATATCCATCGATATTTATAAATATAACACCTTGCTGTCTCTAC
This sequence comes from Nitrospirota bacterium, assembly GCA_003229375.1. GTDB lineage: Bacteria > Nitrospinota > Nitrospinia > SZUA-224 > SZUA-224 > SZUA-224. The sequence continues at coordinate 603 of QIDP01000070.1, read as the reverse complement.
CGCAGGTCCATATGTCTGTCATACTGGCTTGTCCAGTATCCTTCCTGCTCGTCAGAAATCGTAAAGAATGATTCCGAACAAGTCGGAATGACAGAAAAAAACAGGAATGACAACTGTGTTGAGACAATAACATAAAACCAGACATTTCTATTTTGGTAAAAACAAGACATTTCCAAACTGGTGTCACATAAAATCCAATTTGAGGGGCAGGTCCTGATGTAATTAACTTACTTAAATAAGTCCGATGAATCGTAATAAGTGACGGGTCAAAATTTAACAGGCTGTTGAAAAAGTCATCAACAGCCTTGATTGCACAGATTAGAAAAAATGATTACACAGATATTTCAAGGAGTTTTAATCGGTGTAATCTAACCTTTTATCTGTGTAATCAGAGATTGTTGAGTTTTTCAACAAGCTCTTAAGCAATAACCTGCAAACTATTTATTATTTCCCGGCTTTCAGTCTCCTTCAAATTCTGTCAGACAGAAGAGAGCATAGCCCTTCTCCTTTAGCTTCTTATAGCCGCCTACATCCGGAAGATCAACAATAAAAGCCATTTCACTGATAACACCGCCAAGTTTTTCAACCAGTGCAGCAGCAGCC
>QIDP01000005.1 GCA_003229375.1 Nitrospirota bacterium | reverse complement strand
TTATATCCGGTCTTTCTTTTTGGTCAAAATTATCTTTCATTTTTTTTTGCCACAGAGTTCACAGAGAACACAGAGTTATTTATCCGGCAGGATACCGAGTACCGGGACCCCATAATATGTCTCTAACTCATCTACAGTCTTTATCGTAGTATCCATATATTCAAATAAAAATGCCAGGCCAATACCGAGAAAACTCCCTATAACCACAGCAAGCGCCATGTTAAGGAGGATCCTGGGACTGCTTGGTTTTGCCGGTGATTCAGCCTTATCCATTATAAATATATTTGTCCGGTTTATATCTCCCCGAAGCGCGGTCTCATTATATTTTGTAAGGATGGCCTCGTAAATCCTCCGGAATGTATCGGCATCCATACTCAGGGACCCGGCCTCGGACATCCCTTTATTTAAATCGAGAACGATTTCTCTCTGCTTTTCTACGGCTCTTGTAAGGGCCTCCCGTCTTTTGGCAGCAGAGTGATATTCGTTCTCTATAGCAGCAGCAATGTTCTTTATTTCAACGGTTATTTTTTCCTTGATTGTTCTGAATTCTGATTGTGCCTGAATATATTGCGGGTGATTTATTCCGACCTTGTCTGATAGCTCTGACAGCCTCTTTTCCAGTCTCATACTCTCTGTCTTCAGGTTCTGGATAAGGCTGTTTGATATTACCTCGGGAAGGCTGTCAAAGCCCCCCCTTTTTCTCAACTCATCTACCTGTCTCTTCTTTATCCTGATATCATCATATCTGATCTCGGAAGTAATCAATTCCCTGTTTAACTGATCGAATTTCTGCATGGCGTCATTGTATCGATCATGCCTGGATATAAGGCCGGTCTCTTTTTTATATTCAACCAGTTTCTCATCTGCCTTATCTGCGCTCTCTCTAAGTGACAGGACCTTATCCTCTAACCAGTCCACCGCATCCTTTAATGGCGATATTTTTAATGCAAGATTATATTGCACGTAGACATTGGCAAATGCATTTGCCATCCGGGCAGAGAAATCAGGATTGGGTGATTTAAATGTGATATTCAAAAGTCTTGTATCACGTTCCGGTTCTACAGAGGTATAAGACAGGAGGTAGTCTGTAAGCCATGTCTTTATGTCGTCTTCTCTCCTGTCCTCTCCTGTCCTCTCCTGTCTTCTCCATCTACTCAAAAAAGATAAGATGCCCTTCTCTTCCTGTGTTTTTTTAAAGGATTCTATGATATAAGGGTTTGAGGCAAGCCCGAGAGAATCTATAACACGTCCTGCTACATTCCTGCTTTTTATTATCCCTGCCTGTGTCTGAATATACTCCATAGAATTAGCCAGACTTGTGCTTGTGCCCTGCATATCCAGTGGATTTGAACTGGTATAATCCAAAATCAATGTAGCAGTGCTTTCATAGACAGGGGTCATCCTGTAGGAGCCGACACCGGTGGTGACCACTGTGGTAATGAAGGCAATTATTATAATCCATTTTCTGGATTTTATTACCTGCCAGTAATTAGTTATCGAACCCTGATTTGCTGTGTTTTCCATTACTTGATCAATCTACTCAGGTTGTTTAGACTGTAGTCTGTTTAACTCAAAAAAGGCGTTCAGCAACCCTTATAACATCATCGGGTTTAACACTATCATTCAATTTACCTTTGATTATCTCCTCGCTGTAACCCTTTCTACGGGTTATCTTAACTCTTCTCTTTGATCCTTTAGTGGTGAAGCCTCCTGCAATGCATATGGCACGTATCACGGTCAGATCCGGCTCAAGCCTGTAAGAACCGGGACGGTTTACCTCACCATAGATATAAAAAAGGTCGACTCTCGGCACATAGATAATATCACCGTCTGATACATGGACATCTTCACTCATCTCACCATATTTCAGCAATTTGAGAAGATTTATAGATATTAAGCTGTTTTTCCCTTTCTGCTCGTTGTCAGCTTTTTTTAGGATAGTTATACTATTCCCGGCATCTCCGGAAAGCCCTCCTGCCATAGATAGTATGTCCGAGACAAAGGCCATACGGGTTATCTCATACTGACCCGGCTTGTTTACCTCTCCTATTATGGTTACTCTCTGGCTCCTATACTGTTCGATAAAGACGCTGACTTGAGGATTTTTGATAATGAGACCTTCAGAAAGCAGATCACTCAGCCGTTTCTCTATCTGCTGTACACTCATCCCCTTTACCTGTACTTCTCCAAGCAACGGGAATGTTATTGAGCCTTCTTCTGTAACCCTTGCAATAGTATTCAGATCAGGCTGCTGGTATACAGTGATTCTTAGGATATCCTGCCTTCCTACCAGATAGTCTGCCGCCCATACAGGATAAATACAAAATAGCCCGGGTATGATAAATATCGTGAGTATTCTCTTTATATTTTTGACCATAATTTAAATCTATTTTGGTAACTACTCAGGTTGTTTAGTCTGTAGTCTGTCAGGACTGCGCAAAGAACGAATCAAGGCTCCCAACACCTTTTCATCGTCTTTAGGGAAATTCTTTGTTTCGCTATAGGTAAAAATCGCAACTTCATCGGCCAGTCAGTACAAACGCTCTGAGCTTTGTATGATCCCGCATATTTCTTCCTCACTATTCAGCTAAATACCTATAGACTATCCACCTGAGTAGTTACCTATTTTGCGCCTATGCCCAGGAGAACTACCGGGATTGTTTTAAATAAGATCTTTAAATCCATCCCAAAAGACCTGTTATCTATATACCGAAGGTCAAGTTCCATCCATTTTTCAAAATCGATCTTATTTCTGCCATATATCTGCCACAGGCAGGTCAGTCCCGGTTTTACACTCAACCGCTTTCGATGCCATGTTTCATATTTATCGACTTCGTCAGGTAAAGGCGGTCTTGGCCCCACAAGACTCATCTCACCCTTTAATACATTGATTAGCTGCGGCAGTTCATCAAGGCTTGTCTTTCTGAGAAATCGGCCTATGGGGGTTATTCTTGGATCTTTTTTTATCTTGAATATGGGGCCGCTCATCTCATTGAGGTGTTCCAGATCCTTTTTAATCTCTTCTGCGTTGTTTATCATGGATCTGAATTTGTACATCTGAAACCTTCTGCCAAAGAGGCCTATGCGGGTCTGTTCGAATAATACCGGCCCTGGAGAGGTCAACCTGATAGCCAGGACAGTCAATAACAATAGAGGAGAAAGGAGAATTAATAAAAGCGCTCCGCCGGCATAGTCAGTGATAATCTTAGCAAGGTGGTCCCATTCTCTATGTGAAACAGCACTGAAGGTGAGAAGGGGCATTCCATCCAGTCTGGTCAGGTTGGCCCTTCTGGCAGGCATATCAAATAAATCTGCAAGAATGATTGTTTGAATTCCCAATTGATTTAGAATATGAACTGTATCTTGCAGATGATTCAGAAATCTTCTGGGCACTGCAATGACTACTTCATCAATGATCTCTTTTTTTACAATCCCGGGGATATCCTTAATCTGTCCAATTATCCTGTCTCCCATGGCCTTTTTATCATCAGGGACAGGATCATCATCCACATAACCGACTATCTTTAGCCCGAGTTCAGGCCGTAAATTAATTATATTTGTAAATTCACGGGCCCTTTTTCCTGTGCCAATAACTAAGACAGTCCTGTAATTTAATCCTTTCTCTCTAATAAATCCTGAGACCCTTTGTAAAATTAATCTCTGGATAACCAGAAAGGTCAGATTTATACTGCCAAACAGCAGTATAAATATCCTGCTTGTATATTTTAGTTGTAAAAAGAAAATTACAGTACCAAGAAGAAATATACCCACACCTGTTGTCTTTATAAATATCCAAAGTATCTCTGTATCTTCTTTTTTCCTGAATGAATTATATGCGCCATAATGTTTTAATAATACTGCCCATATGGGGATTATGATAATAAGCAACACAAAGTGTTCATTTTTATTTATGGTTGTACCTATGTTCCATTCTGAAAGTATACTTGCCTGACGAAGATAAAAGGCCGTAAAAAAGGCAATAATAGTAATCATGATATCTGATATAAAAAGAAAATGCCCTAGTGTTTTTGCACGTTCCCGTAACATTCCATAGCTCATCCGGCCGATCGGGTTATAATCTTCTGAATTTTAGCAACAATTCCCTCACCAGATTGACTTTATTGGAGTGATGCATTATAATAAAAAACAGGGGACGCATTAAAGGCATAAAGGCCCGCCAATAATTTCAAAAAGATCGGCCAAAATCCAGGTAAGTTATTGGGTGCGTCCCCCTTTTTATTACTGTTTAATTACTCCTCCAATCTCTAATGCTTAATATCGGGAGAAATGTTCCATGCCAAACAGGTCATTCGTTCAATTTATATCATTTTTTGGCTCTTCTCCCAATTACTACGGTAGCAATAAGGGATAAATAGGGATTGATAGACATTGTGAATCCTTCTAAAATAGTAAGTTT
>QIDP01000147.1 GCA_003229375.1 Nitrospirota bacterium | reverse complement strand
TCGCAGAAAACCAGCTTCACTTCGCGTTTAACCCGGAAAACCCCTTTTGCTCCAAATCCGAAGGGGCTCCTCTTTGCTCCGAACGTCTCTTCACAGGTTGTGTTGCCCAGAACTGCGTTGGACAAGCGCAGTGACAGACGCTTGTCTGAAACATGAAAAAATGGCGGCCATTTAGCCGCTTCTTTTTCAGGTATGGAATGCCCGGTTTTCCTATTTCTTGAACTTCCTGCGGAAACTCACAATCCCCACAAGACCCACACCGAGCAGAAGCAGGCTTGACGGCTCGGGCACCGGTGTCACATGGACGACCAGATCGTTGTAATCGGCGTCGCCCAGGCTCAGGTCTTCGGCTGCTATCCAGAAACCGCCGTCCGCCTCGCTGAAGAGGGAGAAATGCTGAAGGTCCGTGGCGCTTGTGTTGAGACTGGATTGCGTATAGTAGATGTTCCCCGTGGTGACAACCTCCAGGTAGAAACCGAAATTGCTGGTAGCGCTGAGTAAAGTGGTGTCCCCGGCGCTGTCAGGGCCATTGAACAGCTCATTCAGCACCAGTCCGGAATCCGTCACTTCATACCATCCGAATATATTTGCACTTGCGTAACCCGCAAGCTCGATCTGGAGGGATATCTCACCGGCTGTGGATGATCCGATGTAAAAATCGGCATCCGCGGCTCCTGAATCCAAGCCCCAGTAGTCGAGCTCACCGGAAGGGTTTCCATCTTAGCCCGGGAAGCTTGTATCTTAAGCCTGAAAGCCAGTTTCTGAAGGTCCGATGGTTGTAACTGGTAAAGCCCAGGCAGAGGATGCCATTAACAATAAGATCAATACGGTGAGCAAAATCTATGCTATTTATAAGATGTTGATTTTAATAAAATCGGTTTCTGGGCGCAGTAATAAATCTCAATCTAATCTCGCTAGTGTTAATCGGAATTCTATGTAAAAGTGGACCGATTATTAGCCCGGGTGATCCTGTAGAAATGGAGGAGAACAGAGCCTGCCAGAACACCTGTAAAGTTTAAAACTATGTCTGTTGTAGTGGGACATCTTGAAGTAGAATACTGCTGAAGATACTCGATGGAGAAACTCAAAACCACTCCAATGATCATGGATAAAATGTAAATATTCAGAGCATGGTTTTTATTAGAAAAGTTCAGGTAAACTATGAAGCTCATCGGCAGGAATCCTAAAATGTTAATAATAATATCCCAATAATCAAGTTTCCCGGTTCCTGGTTTTTTAAAAGCACCGATACTGAATTCTGTCTTGGGAAGTCTTGTTTTATAAAGATTTCCTGCTTTGTTGGCGTGACTTTGGTCGTATACTACATCGCCTTTTCCTTCTGAGAAAAGATATAGCCCAACAAGACCACGTTTCTCTCTTCCACCTGTTGAGTTAATATGGTCATTCGAAATTACATTGTTGAAGTTATCAGTTATCTCCTTCTCATTCAGAACACGGTTGTAAAGAGCGACCAAATACAACCTTCCTGCCCAAGGTCTATTTCCGGTCAATTCATTTCCCAATATGACCGAATGCTCTGATGCCCAATTTGCGAAGTTCCCACTGACACCGGAAAAGCTCTTTATCAACTTGCCATCCAGATATAGATTTTCTGTTTTACCGTCATACGTGAATTGGATGTGCTGTTTTTCGCCTGATTGGATTATGTTTTCAGCCCGAAATGATGGAATGGAACCATTATCATTGGTATTGGTGGTCCGCAATCTAAATATTAAAGCGCCCTGGTCCTGCCCCAAGGTGAAATTTCTTTTTTTAGGGTCCAACGAATAGGAAACGATTCTGGCCGGTCCACTTTGGTCCTTGCTAAGAGTCATAAAGTATACTTCTAATGAAAATTCTTCCGAATCCTTAAATGACTGCGATAATTGAGTTGTGGGTCCTTCCGTAGACAAATAAGTGTAAGGTCTGGTTTCGATACCATTTTCATCTGTTAACCAATGTAGCTTGATAGTGGTACCCAATAAGTAGTTTAAAATTTCAAAGGGCCACAATCCGGCGGTGATAATCGCTAAAAAGTAAAAAATCGTCAGGATTTTTCTGTATCGCACAAGTCTTAAGGTTGTTTTTTGGCTCATGTTCAGACCCCTTATATAGAATCAGCCTAAAGGTATTTTCCCATCTAATGAGAGCAAAGACAACTTGGCATTAGTCCATGTTTCCTGAATTGAGAGTACTTAACAAGAGATGACCTGGAAGAGGGCTTGGGGGCGAAGTTGTGAAACAAAGGTGCCCCATGGGTACCAAATAGGTATGACTCCTGATCCTAACTCACAGGCCTATTATTATAAACCGCTAATGTACTTCGTAAAAACCAAAGTTTGTGATATATAGTGACAAATCTTTTGATCAGCACCTTGTTTTGGACCAGCTGAGGAATCCGGGATCTGGAAGGGCGATGGGGCTCATAGAGAGTTGTATCGAAGTGTCGCGGTAATCGGGAAAAGCGATTGTCATCGCGAGCGACCTGTTTTGTTTGGGAGCGTGGCGATCCCGGGAGGGCGAGACTGCTGTAGTCGCTTTGCTTCCTGAGATTGCCGCGTCGTTCCTTCGTCACTCCTCGCAATGACAGGCGCAGTCATTGCGAA
>QIDP01000004.1 GCA_003229375.1 Nitrospirota bacterium | reverse complement strand
TGACCATGACATATATTAGGATTGACTTCTATCCTGTTATTCATTGTGTTTACCTCCTTGTTAATAGGATATATAATTATTTTATCACATATATTATGAAAAGAGGGAACGGATACAATGCTCCTGAGAATTCAATCCTTGGTCGGCGAGCCATGCGTGTACTTGCTCTGACCCTCATAGACAACGGCTCACTGAGGCAGGATCCCGGTTAAGACAGGTTGCAAGTTATTAAGTCTGTCCCCCATTCCCACACTAATTTTATAACCAGTTGCTTAAAAACTCCCGGCGATTTTTCATCTGTTCAACAGTTAAAGAAAAAGTAAGTTTGCTTAGTCCACGAAGCATCTCACCAATGGATCTTTGATCTGATAAGATTATGCCGTAATGCTCTTTACCCTTAAGCGCATAGTCTTTATGAAGCAGGATAAAATCTCTTTTGTTGTGTGTTAAGATGGCTCTTCCTGTATTAACTGCAAATTCAAGTTGTTCAGCGTCACTTAACCTTTTCTTCCCAGCTTCTTGAGTGGTAAGGGCATCAATGCCTTTCTGTTTGAGGGCATTAGTAAGGGAAATATCAACATCTTCGTCAAGGTATAATTTTATCCTCACAAATCAAACTCTTGCCTTATTTTCTCTTCAGAATCTGAATCAATATCCAGGTCTATTTCATCCTTGTAATCATAGTAATAAGACAAGGCATCATATATCTGTGCAAGATTAAGATGTGGGAGTTTTATCTGTATTTCTTCAGGCGTAGATCCCATTCTGTGGTATATCACAATGCTTCTCACTGGAGTCCGCGTACCCTTTATAACAGGTTTCCCCCCCTGAACCCCTTGAACGCTCTCAATATATTTATGTTCGATCTTTGTTGTCATTTGATTTAAATTTACTCCTAATATAACCTTTGTGTCAATAAAATTTCTCGTTTAGGTTAGTGTAGAACATGTTCTATACTATTCTTCATATCCTTCCTGTCAGCCCACACCAAAGCTCTTTTTAAGAACTGAGGTCTAACTCTCAATTAATTCGTTTATTGTAAATAACTCCATTTCCTCTGGGTGTAATGTTTCAAAGCCTTCATTCTTTATTGCCTTCAACGCTCAAAGGCAAGAATGAATATCGTTTCTCCTTTAACCCTAAAGTCCCATAGTCTTTTTAAGCCCGTTCAATGTATATTTTTTTGTCTTACCCTCTCTTTCAGCCTTAAGAGCTGTTTCTATCTGCTTTCTTATCCCGGGATTACTTAATATCTCAAGCTCTTCGATTATTTCATCGAATTCAGCTCTAAGCCGTGTCATGCGCTTCAAGACATGCGGCAGATCTATTCTTGCTTCAAGCATTCCTTGCCTCCTGAATGATTTTCTCTGATTATAATATCATTCAACCCACCTGATTTCAACCCTTAAGCACACAAAAAAAGGGGCGGGCTTTCGCCCGCCCCCTTTTTTACTAATACAATAAACAACCGCTTAAGGTACAGTTGTATAGCTAAAAACATAATCCGCTGACATTGGATTCCCTACAAGGTCGGTCACTGCTGTTGTTATAGTCACTTCATATAGGGTAAGGTTTACCTGACCGCTTGGTGTAAATGTTGCCACGTTACCGCTACAGTTCGTAAACGCCCAGCCACCAGAGTCTATGGTTATAGTCGTATCATCAACCGTAGTACAGTCTACATTCTCATCCCATGTTATTGTTACAACGCTATTAAGTGCAACCCCAGTTGCTGTATCTACAGGAACCGTGGAAACCACGCTTGGTCCTGTTGTGTCATCTCCGATATTCAGTGTTGCAGTTACACTGGTTCCATCATCATCATAGATGTCATATGTTGCCACGTCAGTTGGTGTACCGCCAGGAATTGTAACATCAAATGTACCACCACTTGTAGCAACAGTTGCTGTCGATGGCGGGAATATGGGGCCACTTACCTGGAATACGCTGTATGGAGGAACTCCATCATAGATTGTGAATGTTACTGTTTCACCTGCAACATTGTCTGCTAACTGCTGCGCCGGTACAACTCTCAGCGCTACTGGGTCAAGCGGTTCCGCTGTTACGGTCACTGTAGTTATGCCTGACACGCCTGCCACTGTGGCGGTTATTGTTGCCACTTGATCAGGGTCGCCAGGATCACAATCAGGCGCTGTGTATTTCACATCTGCTATGCCGTCTGTAGTCTGTGCAAACGGCTCTATTGAGCCAATATCAACAGTAAAACTCACTGATGTGCCGTCAGGCACAATCGTGCCTGCAGAAGTGGTTACACGGGCAGTAATTGTAGAAGTCCCTCCGCATTCAACTGTTACCGGATTGGCAGCAAATACAGTTACAGCAGCCACTATTACCGGCTGGACGAATAAGGTAACAAGGTTAGCTGCCCCATTGCCAGCCGAGGCAGTAACATTAAAGAGTGTTTGAATATTCCTGAGGACAGGCGAGGTAATCTTTACAAAAACAGATGCCCCCTCACCATTTGGTCCTGTAGAAGCTTTATTCCCGTTCATGAAGAAGACCTCACAGGCATCAGACCCGTCACTGCACGTGGCTTGAGTGTCCGGCCCAATCCTGTAGGGGACATCAGCCCCAAAGGTCACTGTGCTGCCTGATACTAACC
>QIDP01000022.1 GCA_003229375.1 Nitrospirota bacterium | reverse complement strand
GTCGCGGATCTTCTGGCGCCTGCTGCGACCAAGCTTGACTTACCGTTCAATATCCATTTCAACCTTTCTTTTACCCAAGATTGCTTTGTATCAAATTCATCGAAAAAGACATGAGATATTTTCCACAAATATTCAAGAACATGAATGAAATCACATACGATTGTCAGCTTTAACCTTCTTTTTCTTTGACATATTGTTATTTGCATAGTATAAAGGTATCAGGTAGTTACCCACCTTCTTAGGGCTCCAAATCGATAAATCAATATTCGAGAGTTTAATTTACAAATGATGAGAATACTTCTGACAAATGATGATGGTATAAGGGCAAAGGGGCTATCTGCCCTCTACGAGGCGATAAAAGAGATAGCCGAAGTGATTGTTGTTGCACCGGAAACCGAGCAGAGCGCGGTAGGACATGCTATCACATTGTTCGATCCTTTACGGGTGCAGGAGGTAAAGAATAATGGCTAAATTCAGAAAAGAAGCAAAGAGGGTCTATTACTCCTTAGATGACAGGCATATCAACAGGCTGTTCAGTCAGGGGTTAAAACACGTCAGGGAATAAAACAGGAGTTAATATCTGAATATGCAAAGGACAAAGCTGCAAGTCATAAATGACACCTGTGAGGAAGAGAAAAGCTGTTCCTGCTGTGCAGGTAATTTCTTTGAAGAAAGACCGCCATTCTGGAGACGCCGGAAATTAATCATCGGCAGCATTGCAGGAGTGCTTCTGGCTTCAGGACTGATACTTGAGTTTTTCACATCTCTGAATATTCCCGCACAGATTGTCTTTCTATCCGTTATTGCCGTTTCCGGAAGGGACATCCTGAAAAAGGCCGGACTTTCAATACTCAAACTACGCCTGGACATGAACTGCCTTATAAGTATCGCTGCTTTCGGCTCTTTTTTCATAAGCCATGGCGAAGAAGGCGCGGCAGTGATCTTTCTTTTTTTCATTGCCGAGTCATTGGAGGACTATGCTGCCGACAGGGCGAAACAGTCTATCAGCCAACTGTTAAAATTAGCCCCTGACACTGCAAGGGTAAAGAGGAATAATGAGGAAATTGAGCTTCACGTGCATGAAGTTCAGATCGGAGACATTATTGTTATTCGTCCCGGAGAAAAAATCCCTTTAGACGGGAACGTCTTAACCGGTCATTCCTCCATTAATGAATCTCCTATAACCGGGGAGTCTCTCCCGGCAGAAAAAACAGAAGGCGATAAAGTTTATGCTGGCACAATGAATGAGGAAGGTTATCTTGAAATAAAGGTTACTAAAAAAACCGGGGATACAGTGCTTTCCAAAATCGTTAAAATGGTTGAAGAGGCGGAAAAAAAGAAATCAAAGACAGAGAAGTATATCGATAAATTCGCCCGCTACTATACGCCCGCGGTTATCGGTCTCGCATTTGCCGCGTTTCTTGTGCCGACTTTTATCCTGGGGTATCCCTGGGACGTATGGTTTTACCGCGCGCTGGTGCTTCTGGTTGTTTCCTGTCCGTGCGCCCTGGCCATATCAACGCCTGTTGCCATGGTATCCGCATTAACCAGCTCTGCAAGGCACGGTGTATTGATCAAGGGCGCCTCTTATCTGGAAGAACTGAGCAGGGTCAAGGCTATTGCATTTGATAAAACAGGCACATTGACCAAAGGCAAACTGGAGGTTACTGATGTTGTCGGTTTCAACGGCCACTCCTCAGAAGAGGCGCTGTCCATAGCTGCATCTCTGGAGTCCCGTTCAGAACACCCTATTGCAAAGGCCGTCCTTAAGAAGGCGCGTTCAGAAAACATTCAGTTTAAAGAGATAAGCAGGTTCAGGGCAATAAAAGGGAGAGGACTGGAAGCTCAAATCAACGGTAAAACATATTATGCCGGAGCAGGAAGCCTCTTTGATGATTTATCCATGGAGATCCCCAAAGAGCTGTCTCAATTTGAGATGCAGGGAAAGACCTCAATCTTTATCTCTGACAAAGACAGGGCAATTGGTGTTATTGCATTAGGCGACAGGGTAAGAGACAAAGCTTCACTAATCGTATCTCACCTTAAGAAATTACACATCAGAACCGAAATGATTACAGGAGATAATAAAAGGGTGGCTGATTCATTAGTTGCAAAAATCGGTATTGATGAATACCATGCACAGTTGCTGCCCGGCGATAAGGTAAAGGTCGTTGAAGAACTTATGGACAGATTCGGCTCGGTGGCTATGATCGGCGACGGGGTAAACGACTCCCCTGCTCTTGCTGCAGCCAGTGTCGGAATAGCAATGGGCACTATCGGCTCTGACGTAGCAATAGAAACTGCTGACATAGCCCTTATGCATGACGACTTAAGCAAAATCGATTACCTTATGTTTCTCAGCAGAAAGACAATGCACGTTGTAAAGCAGAATGTATCGCTTTCGATCCTCATCAAAGGGAGTTTTACAATCATGGCTTTGTTTGGTCTGATTAATCTGTGGGTTGCCGTTGCAATTGGGGATATGGGATTAAGTCTTGCTGTTATTTTAAATGCCATGAGGTTGACGAAAGTGAAGGAGATCAGTTAATAATAATCATGAGTAAACCCCCAGCTCTGCTGGGGGACTCCCAGAGTTTGACATTTACGGGAATAAATGAAAGCCTCCATACTGTGA
>QIDP01000179.1 GCA_003229375.1 Nitrospirota bacterium | reverse complement strand
CTTTTACACTGAATGTTACAGAGGTAGGGGTCTTTCCGAATATCAGATATCCAAGGGTCCTGTGGCTTGGGCTAGAGGATGTATCAGGAAGATTGACTCTGCTTCATAAGAATATAGAAGACAATATGTTTAAATTAGGTTTTCAGCCAGAGGGGAGAAGATTCACCTCCCATCTGACACTCGGGAGGATAAAATCGTTGAAGGGGAAGAACCAACTCATAAAATTGATTCAGTCTGAAAGGAATATCAGGATAGATGAGGTAATAACTGTCGAGAAGGTGAATCTGATGAAGAGTCAACTGAAACCAACCGGCGCAGTCTATTCTGTTATAGAGAGCGTGGAACTGGGGTTAACCCAAAAATAACTTTAATTTATAAAGAGGGGAAGCTATCATGGCGACTTTTAAAAATGATAGGGGTAAGGCACTTGATCTGGCTTTTTCACAGATAGAAAAACAGTTTGGCAAAGGTGCGATAATGAGGTTGGGATCCGGGTATATTGCTCAGGATGTACCTGTTATATCTACCGGTTCTATATCCTTAAATGCTGCACTAGGTGTGGGAGGGGTGCCCAAGGGACGGGTTGTAGAGATATTCGGACCTGAGTCATCGGGCAAAACAACCCTAACCCTCCATATAATTGCTGAGGCACAAAAACAGAATGGTGTGGCTGCATTCATAGATGCAGAACATGCCATGGATCCGTTATATGCACGCAACCTTGGTGTCAATACAGATAACCTGCTGATAGCACAGCCAGATACAGGGGAACAGGCACTTGAAATAGTGGAGGTACTGGTGAGGAGCGGGGCAGTAGATGTAATAGTCATAGACTCTGTAGCAGCGCTGGTTCCAAAGGCTGAGCTGGATGGAGAAATGGGTGATTCACATATGGGACTTCAGGCAAGATTGATGTCACAGGCACTGAGAAAACTGACTGCCGTGATAAGCAAATCCAAGACTTGTGTGATCTTCATTAATCAAATCAGACAAAAAATCGGGGTATTCTTCGGAAATCCTGAGACAACCACAGGTGGTAATGCCCTTAAATTCTATACATCTGTACGTCTGGATATAAGGAAGATAGCCACTATAAAGAACGGTCAGGACATAATAGGGAGTCGTACACGGGTGAAGGTTGTTAAAAATAAGATTGCCCCGCCATTTAAGGAGGCAGAATTTGATATCATATACGGAGAGGGGATATCAAAGGATGGTGATATACTCGATCTTGCCGTTGCCAATAACCTGATCAGCAAGAGTGGTACATGGTTTGCGTACAAGGACAACAGGATCGGTCAGGGGAGGGAAAATGCAAGACAATTCCTTAAAGATAACCCTGATATATCATCTGAACTGGAAAATAAGTTAAAAGAGATACTCTGCCCACCATCACGGAATTCGGCAGCAGTAGAAGAAAAAGCCAGGGCAGATAGTCCTCCAAGTTAAGAAGGATAGATAATGTATGGAATAAATCCCCTTATCCCTTTCTTTGTCTTTCTCGTTGGTACTATTATCGGAAGTTTTTGTAATGTCTGCATATATCGTCTCCCTAAAAAAAGATCTATTGTCCTGCCACGATCATTCTGTCCCCATTGCGAGAGTCCTATCAGATCACTAGATAATATCCCGATAATCAGCTTTATACTTCTTAGGGGCCGGTGCCGGAACTGCAGAAAGCGTATCCCTTATAAATACCCCATGGTAGAGCTCTTTACAGGCATATCCTTCCTCTCTTTATACCTGACATTCGGCTTAAGTTTTATATTCGCTGCCTATGCCATACTACTCTCTTCTCTAATCATTGTAACAGTGATCGACCTTGAGTATAAGATCATCCCTGACGTTATAACCCTTCCAGGGATCATTATAGGATTGATTTTAAGCCTCTTTATACTTCCCATTCCCTTTATAAACTCATTAATAGGGATAATGATAGGAGGAGGATTCTTCTACCTCATTGCCATTGTAAGCAAAGGGGGTATGGGGGGTGGAGATATAAAGCTTATAGCAATGATAGGCGCCTTTCTTGGCTGGGAAGGGACATTAGTAACAATATTAATGGGGTCTCTTATAGGCTCTATAATAGGCATCGCATTGATCATCACGAAAAAGAAGAAGAGAAGAGATCCTATCCCCTTTGGACCATTTCTGGCACTTGGCGCAGTGATCTCTATCTTCTGGGGGAAGGATCTGCTCTACTGGTATATGATGATCGGCCACGGAAGATAGCAAAGGGGAATTTTCAGGTGAAAAGATTAGACAAATGAAAAATAAATTCATATAATTTATATAGGGAAGATAAAAATTTAAGAAAGGAAGGGTGAAATTATGGAATTAAAGCTTGATGAGAAGCAGGTTGAGGTCTTAAAAAACTTATTGGAATCAGAGATTTCAGATCTGGGGATGGAAATTGCAGATACAGACCAGAAGGATTATCGAGAAGAACTTAAAGAAAAAAGAGAGGTACTTAAAGATATCCTCGCACTACTTTAGGTAATAGTTCAGATACTATAGCCATAGAGGATACAGAGGTAAAAGATTTTCTTTATAAAAGCCTGTTTAAAAGTATTCCATAATATATGGGTTAAAATTCCTTATTGCCTTGATTTGTGCTTAAAAATTGGTTTCACAGCTATA
>QIDP01000127.1 GCA_003229375.1 Nitrospirota bacterium | reverse complement strand
TTTGTTAAACTTACTATTTTAGAAGGATTCACAATGTCTATCAATCCCTATTTATCCCTTATTGCTACCGTAGTAATTGGGAGAAGAGCCCTTTTTTAAAAAGGCCTATCTTTATTCACTTATTAATGCCGAAGGGGGGATTCGAACCCCCACACCCTTGCGGATACTAGACCCTGAATCTAGCGCGTCTGCCAATTCCGCCACTTCGGCACATTAATGAACCACACCCTGGATCTCTTTTAAAGCTATATTATCCTTCAAAATGAAGAATAATCCAAGTACTATTATTGTTCCTGCATTTGCAGACCATGCAACTATGCCAAATCCTGCGGCTATAGACTCAGATACCTTATAGATATCATGCAACGCCACGACGCATGCTGCGTTATAGGGACCTATAAAACCAGGGGTGGGAAGAATGGCTATAAATATGCATATAATTACTACTAATATTATTAACGATACTAATGGGAGATGATTTAGATCCATGGCGAGGTACAAGGGATAATAACTTAGTATGTTTGCTATCCATACCCCTACTGATAGAATCGATACAATTGTAAGTCCTTTGATATCCTTTAATATCTTTAATCCTTCTGTAAAGGAGTCTATAAATCTTATGATCTTGATTCTAATCCCTTCTGATATGGGTTTTATTAATAATCCTATGAGTTTCATTACCTGAACATTATAATAAAGGAGGGAATAAGAAAAGAGGATGATTAAGACACATCCCCCAAGACTTAGCCATCCGAATTTCATTATCATGCTAATAAGCCTTTCATTTTCTATATCTATTGAATTTACAAGGATATCTGGCTCAAGCAGGAGTACCCCACCTAACATTAATAATATAATGACCATATCAAAGAGTCTCTCTATAAATATTGTGGCAAAGGATGCACTAAAACCTATATTCTCTTTCTTGCCCAAAAGATATGCACGAATAAATTCCCCTGCCCGTGCAGGAAGCATGTTTCCCATAAACCCGATCATTAGAGGTGAGAAAAGATTAGTTGTGCTGACATCTTTTACTGATCTAATCAGGTATCCCCACCTAATGGCCCTTATAATAAAACTTAATGTTATCAGGAATAGAGTAAAGATTACATAGATATAATCTACAGAGGATAATGCATCTTTTAACTTTATGAAAGATACATTTCTAAATGTATAGTAGAGGGCCGCGATAGCTATTAATAAACCTATTAAAAGATGTTTTTTTTTTGTCATATCATTATTTTAAGTGTTTCCTCAATATATCTTTCGCCCTCTCCACATCTTGTCCTATCTGTTCTACTAATTCCTGAGCAGAATTAAAGGCAATTTCTTCCCTGATGCGTCCGATAAAGGCGATTTCAATCTCTTTGCCATATATATCATGATTAAAATCAAATATATGGACCTCTACACTTAGCGAATCTCTATTAAAGGTTGGGTTAAACCCTACATTGACAATGCCATCATAAGATATTCCTTCATATACAACCCTAACACCATATACTCCTGTATGTGGTATCAATTCATGATGGACATCTATATTTGCGGTAGGATAACCTATCACTGTCCCCTTTTTATGACCAGCTATTACCTTTCCTTTAATAGAATAAGCCCTTTTCAGAAACAATGCTGCCTGTTCAACCTTTCCATCCTCGATTAACTCCCGTATCAGTGAGCTACTCACCAGGTTCCCATCTACCTTTACAGGATCAACTACATTCACCTTGAAACCAAACTCATTCCCCATTTTCTTAAGATATGCTATGGTTCCCTCCCTCCCTCTTCCAAATGTATAATCATACCCCACTAATATCTCCCTGGCTCTTACCCTCTTATAAAGGATATTCTCTGCAAATTCCCTGGGGTGTTGATCTGCGAACTTCCTGTTGAAATCCGCACATATCACCATATCTATTCCTGCTTCCTGTATAAGTTCCATCTTCTTATGGAAGGAGGTAAGGAGAGGAGGACATCTGTCAGGGGCAATTATCTTTAAGGGATGGGGTTCAAATGTAAAGACTACGCTCGTTCCATTTATCTCTTTAGAACGCAGGGTTACATTCCTGAAGATGGTCTGATGTCCCGCATGGACACCATCGAAATTTCCTAGTGTCAAAACCGGATTCTTTATCTCTTCTCTTATGTTTCTTGATCCTCTGATTATTTTCATTGAAGCAGATTTTTTTTACGATTAAATTAAAGACAGTAAATTGACTATTAAACCGGAGTAATTGTATTGACAGAGTTACTATTTATAATCAAATCATTATCTTTATCATCTTCTTTTTTTATATGGAAATATTTATCCGTGGTATTTAAAAAATCGGACAGGCGGGATTTTTCTTCTGGCATTTCCACAACAAACATCCCTGTAATTATCTCTCCATTTGAGATGGTTATTTTAGCACTTTGTTGCTTGCCCATGGTCAGTTCATTTTCTAAGAGGTCCCTCTCCGCTAAGATTACCTTTATAACATTGGATTTATTAATCAAGATGATGGAATTATCCTCTTTAATCTCTATAGGAAAAAAGTCCTCCCCGGAGTTAAACATATCTTTTGCCATCTCTCTGCCATGATGAATCGGTGAATATTGACTCAAAAATATATTCCCCTTGATTAAGCTACTATCGATTATAGAGAGTGTGACTTGCATCTTGACCTTTTCTGTCTTTTCCTCTTCATCTATGATCTCTTTTTCTTCTAAG
>QIDP01000073.1 GCA_003229375.1 Nitrospirota bacterium | reverse complement strand
TGCCTGCCGACCAAAGTGAAATGTGTCCTGAACTTCTCTCTCATCTCTCTTTGCCATTGATACCTGAGATGACCCGGGGCTACAATTAGTATCCTCCTGGCCATTTTGCGGTATTGAAGCTCTTTTATAATAAGCCCTGCCATTATGGTCTTCCCGGCTCCGGCATCGTCTGCAATTAAAAAACGGATTTTAGGATTTTTGAGTACGTACTCATAAACCGCTTCTATTTGATGGGGAAGGGGGTCGACCTGAGACACATTGACCGCAAGCAGGGGATCGAACTGATAGGCAAGTCTAATGCGGTTAGCTTCTATAAAGAAAAAGAAGTCTTCACTATCCTTCATGGAAGACAAATCACTGCTGATAATCTGGACGAGACCCAACTGTTCCTCGGTGATTCTCAGAGATTTGAATTCGTTTGTTCCATTTACTACAACTTCGAGCAGGTAATATCCTGTTTTCTTTTCAAATTTTTTCACTGCCGCAGTGCCATTTAAAAACCCTGCCTTGATGAGTTGTCCTTCAGTCAAATTCATATTCATTTTCCCCGTGTTACCAGCGAATAGTTGACGTTCAAAAATAGGATTACGTTATATATAAAATAATGCCCTTATTCAAAAGACCCGATGGGGCGCGTTGGAGGTATCGTAGCATCTGGCGAGCACTTTAATAGTCGTCCAAACGGGCTGTCTGACCAGCCTTCTCAGCACATAGCGAAAAGAGAAAGAGATATCTAGCGAAAATACTCATCCAAACTGGTTTTCAGACCGGCCTTCTCAGCACGTCTTATCCCTTTACGCGTGTGTTTTAAATGCTTTGCCTTTTTTGCCCATTCATGTTGGTGCCATTCAAAGTACTTTTGCAATCTATGCTTAAGCATGACATAATAACCTGCTTCGTGTTCAGTAACCAGGAAAATCGTGTAGACAAGATTTCCTTCTGTACCAGGGACCGTTAACGCAATCGGCCGTTTTCCATAAATGTCTGCAAGTTTTGAACCGTAAATTTCAACTATCGCCTCACGTGTGTCCAATCCGTCTTCTCTCATTTCATCCAGACGCGATCTCCATTCTTCCGTTGGCATTCCAAGTGCAATATCCAGAGCTTTTTCTTGTCCATCAGTCATGCCTGAAACTCTCTGAAGTACGGATGTCATTAGGTTGATGAATAACTCAGGTCTTCGGGTTACCTTCCCTTTTTTTGTGTAGAATACCCCTTCAGTCCTTGCTACTTTTTCGACAACTTCCCATGGTAGTTGTGAGGGGCTCCAGGGATCCAATATCCATAAGCTTGGATATCTTGGATTTACCTTTTTCAAGGCATCGTTTATTGCATCTTCAATAGGCTTTCCATCCAGATTTATCTTAACTCTGGACGGAATTTCCAGGGTGCCCAACCACCTATTCAATCCTGCATGCTGTTTTGCCATATCATCTGGATTTTCATTGAAGCTGTTCAGCCAGAGACGTATGCCCTTTGAGTATTCACACAAACATCTTGCAGCCAGAAGTGCTGACCCATCCCAAACTTCATCTGCTTCAGAACATTTGCACCTTCCGTATGAAGCGAACATGTCATAAATGTCAAGGGTCGGAATTGTCTTCCCCTTTTTCCCAACTTGCTCAGACCAGATATCAAGATATGCCTTTAAAAAAGCATGCTTTTGACGGGAGTGATACTTGACTTCGTCCATAAATTCTTTAGAATCGAGAGAATCCCTCACTCCAACCCCTCCTAAATCCCAACACTTGCCATTTCAGGGAACTCCTCACGTGTCACCCACCACGAATCCTTCGTGGCCACGAAGTACTTTCGTATATTGTGCTTAACGAAGATAGGTATTTTTGCTTCTTGTAATCGCTCAACAACTTCTCTGACAATAATCCTGCCGGGAGGACTCGCACCTGGCCCTGTTTGTGCCCCGATAATGGCCCAATCAATTCCAGATATGTCGTCAGGAAGATTATCTCCTAATATCGGTTCAAACGAAATAAATTTCTGTGTTGCACTGCACAGCTTCAATGACACAAGCGAGTGTTCCCAATAACCAGAGGTCCCATCGATACTTAAGCCGATCCACATATTATTAGGAAATAATTGCCTCTCATCAGGTCCTATAACCTTCTGTTTTGTTAATACCTGATAGGTATGCCAGGGTGTTCTTTCCATTACTTTGTAGACTTCTTCACGCCAGGATTCAGGAACTTCAGGGCCAAAAAAATCTCCCATGGAACATGTAAATATCATCTGTGAACTCTGCATTTTAAGAGGTTCCTCCAGGCGGTTAGGATGGAATGTGGGTGTGAAAGGTTCCTGTTCATTGTAGCCCGCTCTCCCCTTTAAGCGGTTTGCCATCTTACGGGCATAGCAGTAATGACAACCCCTCGTGCAGCCCGTAATCGGATTCCAACTGTAGTCCGTCCATTCGATTTTTGTCTTATTCATCTAAACACCCATGTTTTTCTATCAAGAAATAGGGCTATCTTTATAGAAAAGCCTTTGCCTAGAGCATGGGAAAAGTATTCCTCTTTTAAAGTTTCTTCAACCATTTTCTTTTATCATGACCTTTTTTGCTGACGCAAAAAGGCTGTGGGAGACCTTTATTTTGTAAAAGAGATGGTAAGCGACTATCCCGACGCATTATCAAGCTCTGCTGCATTAGCGCGCCCGACGGGATTTGAACCCGCGATCTCCGGCTTAGAAGGCCGGCGCCTTATCCGTGCTAGGCTACGAGCGCATGAAGTTTTCATTCAACGTATATCGCAGGCTTCATTGGAACTGCCTGGTTCTTCTTGTTTAGAGGGTCGAATATGTCTTTTTTCTCTGCCGGGAATACCTCGACCTCACAGCCAAATTCTTGGCTGAAAAATCCCACCGCTTCAGTCAGGTTTCTGTACTCGTCTATTCTCCTTCTGGACTCGACCTTTGTGACATCCTTCAAGAGGTCCGTCACATATTTTGATATCTCTTTTCCCTTACTCTTGAGCCCGTCGTTTTTCATTGCCTTTTCCATGACGTGTTTCATATCGGGTTTTTCAAGACCTCTTACAATCTCCAAAACCTGCCATTTCCATTCCGGTGAGGTGTAAAGGACGATTTTTTT
>QIDP01000091.1 GCA_003229375.1 Nitrospirota bacterium | reverse complement strand
AAAAGAAACTTTGGATAATATTACGAAATCGTCAACTGAGCGGGGTAAAATTCAGGAGGCAATTTTCTATTGGCAGATATATATTAGATTTCTATTCTCCTGAATATAGACTTTGCATTGAAGCTGATGGCGGACAACATTATGAAGATAAAGGCAGACAACGAGATGAGCTCAGAACAAGAGAGTTGAACAAGCTCGGGGTGGAAGTAATAAGATTTAGTGATCGGGAAATATTGACCAATATTGAGGGAGTTTATGAGATAATTAAGATGACCATAGAAAAGAAGAAAAACCCCCTCACCTCAATCCTCTCCCCAAGGGGGAGAGGAAGTAATAATAGGAAAAATGTCAATTTATTTGATTCATTTACTATAGTTTAACTTAAATTAAACGCAAAAGAAGGAAATAAAAATGAACCAATCTAAAATTCAAAGGATTCACCATGGATAAGGCATTAAATCTTCATACACAACAGGAAAAACGTATATATGCGGTCACAGAGCTTACCCGTCTCATAAAGACTAGCTTAGAAGCAAATTTCCATGATATATGGGTGGATGGTGAGATATCTAACCTGCGGATTCCCTCCTCAGGACACATCTATTTTACACTGAAGGACGAATCAAGCCAATTAAAGATAGTCCTCTTTAAATTCCACCATGGCTCTATAAAATTTGAACCTGCTGATGGGATGCGTGTCATCATCAGGGGAAAGATCAGTGTTTACGAACCAAGGGGTGAGTATCAGCTCATAGCAGAATATATGGAGCCAAGAGGGGTTGGTGCACTGCAGATTGCATTTGAACAGCTCAAAGAGAGGCTCATTAAAGAAGGACTCTTTGATGAAAGATACAAGAAACCTATTCCTGTACTCCCTCAGAGAATCGGTGTTGTCACATCCCAAACAGGCGCTGCTATAAGGGATATAATCAGGATTATTGACAGAAGATTTGCAAATGTCCATATCCTGATCTATCCTGTTCGTGTCCAGGGCCAGGGCGCTGCAGAGGAGATAGCAGAGGGGATACGGATCATGAATACGATCCCTGATATAGATGTTCTTATTATTGGACGGGGAGGTGGTTCTTTAGAAGATCTGTGGGCATTTAATGAAGAGGTGGTTGCAAGGGCGATATTCGATTCTGCAATACCTGTCATATCTGCTGTGGGACATGAGATAGATTATACCATCTCTGATTTTGTTGCCGATCTGAGGGCACCCACCCCCTCAGCCGCTGCTGAAATGGTAGTGAAAAACAAGGAGGACCTGGTCCAGAGGGTGGATGAGATCAATATGAGACTGATCCGGTCCATCCAGTCTATCCTTGGGGATAAGAGAGTTCTGTTGGCCTCTCATTTAAGGAGTCTCTCCCTTCTAAGTCCGCAAAAGAGGCTGGAGCGTATGAAGGATACCCTTGCCAACCTGAAACAGAAGCTCGGAAGCAATATAAGGTATCGTGCAGAACTTCTTAGAAAACACCTTGAGGGCACAATGAAAAGACTCGATGCCTTAAGTCCGCTTGCCATACTTGAGAGGGGATATAGTATATGTAGACAACTGCCATCCTATTCTATTATAAAAGAGTCAGGATCAATGCAGAAAGGGGACAAGATAAACATAAGGTTATCCAGGGGAGAGCTTGTCTGCGGTGTGGAAACAGTACAGCATCCAAAGGAGGGAGATATTTGAAAGATCCGGAGCAGAAGGAATTGATGTTTGAAAAGCCCTTCTCAGGTGAGGCTAATGATCTAACAGGGCCTAAATCAAAGCCTAAATTTGAGGTGTCCCTGAAGAGGCTTGAGGAGATAGTTGAAGAACTTGAAAGGGGAGACCTTGATCTTGACAGATCACTGAAGCTCTTCGAAGAAGGTATCAGTATGTCGAGGATATGTACGAAAAGACTGAACGAGATGGAGAAGAAGATCGAAATATTGACAAAGGAGGGGGATGACAAGCTGAAAAAAGAGCCTTTTCCCTCACCATGTTCATGTGAAGATGGGACATCGAAAGAGACTGGATAGGATACTCATAGACCGTGGCCTTGTCCTGAGCAGGGAGAGGGCAAGGGGACTTATCCTGTCAGGAAAGGTTGTTGTAGATGGAAGGAGGATAGACAAGGCAGGAACACTGATCCATGAGGACTCTGCCATAGAAATAATAGAAAAGGATATCCCCTATGTAAGCCGGGGCGGGCTAAAATTAGAGAGGGGCTTAGAGGAGTTTAATATACGATTAGAGGGAAAGATCGCTATAGATGTAGGGGCATCGACCGGGGGATTCACAGATTGCCTGCTCAAAAAGGGCATCTCAAAGGTATATGCAGTAGATGTGGGGTATGGACAGCTTGCATGGGAGCTGAGGAATGATCCAAGGGTAATTGTTATTGAAAGGAAGAATATCCGTCATATTACTACCTCTGATATAGGAGAGAGGGTAGACCTTGCGGTCATTGATGTCTCATTTATCTCTCTGAAACTTGTCCTGCCTGTAGTAAAGGATCTCCTGAAAAGAGATGGAGAGATAATAGCCCTTATAAAACCCCAGTTTGAGGTAGGCAAGGGGGAGGTGGGCAAGGGAGGGGTTGTCAGGGATACAAAGAAACACCGGGAGGTTGTGTCAGGGATATCTCTCTTTGCAAAAGAGATAGGATTTACTATATCAGGTCTGACAAAATCGCCCATACTCGGCCCCAAGGGTAATGTCGAGTTTCTGATATATCTGGGAAAAAATAAATCGTAATAGTTCACCACAGAGGACACAGAGAAAAACAAAAAGTGAACTCTGCGGTAAATTATTAAAGCCTGTTTAAATTATTAGATAAAAAGTCAATAAAAACATTGACTTATGCATGAAAACCCCCTATAATAGTAGTTATTGT
>QIDP01000016.1 GCA_003229375.1 Nitrospirota bacterium | reverse complement strand
TTCACAGTATGGAGGCTTTCATTTATTCCCGTAAATGTCAAACTCTGGGAGTCCCCCAGCAGAGCTGGGGGTTTACTCATGATTATTATTGGAGATCAATCAGTTATTAAATACCTTACTCCTCTTACCAGACACAAAAACATACATTTAAGGGAAATTATTGAGGAGGCCGTTGAAAACATAAAAAATCAGTAACTACTCAGGTGGATAGTCTGTAGGTATTTAGCTGAATGTAGTTACAAAAATCATTAAAATTATCTTTCATCCAGAATTGTCAGAATAGATTTTAGATTTTTTTTCAGATTAGCTATAATCTTAATCACATTCTCCCTGTTGAATTCAAAACTCAATTGCTCATTCATCTGTTTTGTTTTGCTGTTAAGCTTTTTTTTTGCTCCTGGAATGGTATATAACTCTTCATATAATAATCTCTTGATATCTAACACTATCTCTACATCCTTCTTTTTGTATATCCTCTGTCCTGACCTGTTCTTTGCGGGTCGGAGCTGCCAGAATTCAGATTCCCAGTATCGCAGGACATGAGGCTCTATATCAGCAATCTTTGACACGTCCCCAATCCTGAAAAACAATTTATCCGGTATTTGTCGATCCATAGTTAAATTAGTTTATGAGTGGATAGGTTATCCTCATTTACCCATTCACTCATCTACTCATAATTGATGATTAACCAAATCCAGTAATATCCGGCTCGGTTTAAAGGTAAGGACTCTTCTAGGGGTAATGACTATCTCTTCACCTGTTTTGGGATTTCTTCCGATTCTTTCGCATTTATTCCTAAGATTGAAGCTGCCAAAGCCAACAATATGAATATCTTCCCCTTCCTCAAGTATATTCTTTATGTAATCGAAGAGGATATCTACCGCATCAGCAGCCTCCTTCCTTGTAAATCCAACCTTTTCATATACAAAATCAACAATATCGGCCTTGACCATATTTTCCTCCTATTAGCTCTCTATAAATTTTCATATAACAGATTACACTGCGTTATCAGTCGAAATCTTCGATGACGTACTACTCAGTAAGGGCAGGCGTAAAACCTGCCCCTACCCGGATTTCTCCTTCTATCCTTGTGTAATCTGTTATATGGAAATTTATACCTCCTTTTTTGTCTCTGCAATAATCTTCTCAGACACATGAGCAGGCATCTCTTCATATATAGCAAATTCCATAGAAAAAGAGCCCCGTCCCCCTGTCATCGATCTCAAATCAGGTGCGTATTTCAATACCTCTGCCATAGGTACCCTGGCATTTATAATCTGGTTGTGGCCATTGGAAGTCACTCCTAATATCTTACCCCTCTTCGCATTTAAATCTCCAATAACATCCCCCATATTCTCTTCAGGTACAACAATCTCCATATTCATTATTGGCTCCAAAAGAACAGGGCCGCAATCTGGCATCCCTTTCTTAAATCCAAGAGAGCCTGCTATCTTAAATGCCAATTCAGATGAATCCACATCATGGAAAGAACCGTCATATAAGGTTATTTTAATATCAACCACCGGATAACCAGCCAGTATGCCTTTCTGTGTGGCTTCAAGAACCCCCTTTTCCACGGCAGGGATATATTGTCTGGGTATCGCACCCCCTACTATTTTATCAACGAATTCAAAACCCTTATCTCTCGTCAATGGTTCTATTTTCAACCACGTATCACCATACTGTCCTCTTCCACCTGATTGCTTTTTGTATTTCCCCTGAACCTTAGTAGATAAACGTATTGTCTCCTTATACGGGACCTTAGGGGTCTTTGCTGTTACCTCAACACCGAACTTCCTTTTAAGCCTGTCAATTATAACCTCCAGGTGAACTGCACCCATTCCTGATATAATAAGCTCCTTTGTCTGAGGATCTCTACCTACTTTCATAGCCGGGTCCTCTTCCGTCAACCTCGTTAGTGAGGTACTAACCTTCTCTTCATCTCCCTTTGCTTTAGGAACAACCGCAAAAGAGATGACCGGTTTAGGAAACTTGATCCCTTCAAATATTACAGGATTTTTTTCATCGCTGAAGGTATCTCCTGTCACAGTGTTCTTCAGCTTAGACACGGCAGCCAGATCTCCTGCATAAACAGAAGAGATTGCTGTATGTTTCTTTCCCTGAATATAGTATATCTGCCCTATCCTCTCTGTTACTCCTTTTGTAGAATTATATACAGTAGAATCTGAACTCAATCTCCCTGAATAGAGTCTGAAAATGGTCAGCTTACCTGCATATGGATCTGCAATGGTTTTAAATACCAGGGCAGAGAAGGGTTCGTCTGCTGATGCCTTTCTATAGACCTCCTTCTTAGTTTTTGAATCCACTCCTTTAACAGGAGGACGATCCTCCGGAGAAGGGAGATAATCGACAATAACATCAAGTAGAGGTTGAATCCCTTGATTATTAATAGCAGATCCATAGAGGATGGGAACAAGCTTCCCTTTTAGTACCCCATCCTTTAATCCCTTTCTAATCTCCTCCCCTGATAACTCCCCGCTATCTAAATATTTTTCCAATAAGTTATCATCAGTCTCTGCCACAGATTCTATCAACTTTTCTCTGTGTTGATCCACTGTATCCTTCATATCTGCCGGGATATCACCTTCCTCGAACTTTCCATTACCATCCCCTGAAAATACAAGACTCTTCATCTTCAACAGATCTATAACCCCCTTAAAGGTATTCCCTTCTCCTATTGGAAGTTGAAACCGTATAGGTTCCTGTTTAAATATCTTCTTGATGTTATCAAATATCTGTATCTGATTGGCCCTGTCATGGTCCATCTTATTTACAAAAACTATTCTTGGAATCCCATGGTCATCCGCCCAGCCCCATACCTTTTCTGTTTGTATTTGTACCCCTGATTCTGCATCAATTACTACCACTGCCCCATCAAT
>QIDP01000133.1 GCA_003229375.1 Nitrospirota bacterium | reverse complement strand
GGAAGAGATATTGCAGGGGTTGGAAAAATTGATCCGGATTTCGCCATTTATGCAATTTCTTTTTCAATTTCCTGGTAGGATAGCTCTTTTAGTAACTATTCAGCGTATTTTTTTGATAAATCTAATTTAGGCCCGAAGGGCTGAAAGCATATAACCGTGGGTGAAGCCCACGGATAAAGGAAAAAAAGAAGGTTTTAAGGTGATATCCTCAAGATTTTTACAAGACTTCTCCCCATAGAGACAATTTTTTGGATTTTGGGCTTGGAATATTCTTATTTTCTGTCTATACTTACTTTATGTGAAAAAAGCGGTTTTCTATCTAAACAAAATGATATTTGCATTCATAAATATTCACTTTAAGTCCAAAAGGTACTATATGTTGTGTATGGATATGACCGTTACATACGAGATATCATATGCTAGGCAGTTAACTCAATAACCATATTCATAAATCGTATGTGATAACTTTCTAAAATATTTACTCATGATCTACCTCCTTGAGTTAGGGGTACCTTTCAGGGAGGTAGATATAAAAGGGTGAATATCACTACCATCTATTCTCTGAGAGAGACAATTTGCCTGATGATACTGATAATTCCATATGTTCAGAGCGTCTGCAATATTCATATTTTAAGGAGGGATAAAGATGAAATTTAGAAGATTATATTTATTGAGTATTGCCCTCCTGTTAGTAATAGGGGTGGCAAGTATCTCCTTTGCAGGGGTAGTAGTTATAGTAAATCCCCAGAATCCTACATCAAGTCTAAGCAGTCATGACCTGGCAAATATCTATAGGCTTAAAAAGACTACCTGGGGCACAGGCTGGTGGGTCCCAGGGATTAAGATTAAGCCAGTCAATCTGAGGAGAGAAGATCCCATAAGGAAAACCTTCTCAGAGATCATTCTGAAGAAGGATACTGCTGCAATGGAGAAGTTTTACTTAAAGCGGGCCCTCTCGGGTAAAGGACAGCCTCCAAAGGTGCTAAATTCTTCCATCGCTGTAAGGGATTTTGTCAAATACTATAAAAACACTATAGGATATATTGACGAGAAGGATGTAGATGACTCTGTAAAGGTCATTTTTGTTGATGGAAAAAAGCAGATTGATTAATCAGTAACGCCTAAAGTGATCTAAAGTGCCTGAAATAAGGAAGTATTTATAATTCAATGAGTTCAGTGAGGTAAAAAGTCCATAGTCATTAGTAGTTAGCTATTCACTAATGACTATGGACTCTTGCCGGGGACCGGGCAGTTTAGCGTCATGCCCGGGACTGAATACAGGAGCCTTCGCAACAATTGGCTACACGCGGAATTACAAATCGCTTCATATTTTCACCTCCTTTATCTCCAAAGAGTTAGACATAATTTTTAGTTAGAGTCCATCTATTAATGGATGGATTATAGTTAACATAACAAGTTTTACCAATATCATTTTCCGATTATTTCTTTCATCATAGGACCGAGCAAACCCTTTACCATTACTTCAAAATCCTCGGCCTTAATTAAAGAGATGCAGCACACCTCTCCAGCCTTTTCCCAACTTATAACAGCTAATTTATCTCCAGCACGAATTTTTGCCTTATCCCTTATTTCTTTGGGAAGCACCATCTGCCCCCTGTCATCTACGCTTATTAATGATTCGACTTTACAGCAGCCTGTTCCTATGACCGGCGCGCAACAAGATTCATTTTCATCTTTTTTGACCATTTCACCTCCTTAGGATTCTCAGACAATCCCTTATTAAACATTTTTCAGAACATTTAGATTTTTCTGAAAAATCAGCTTATACAAAATAATATATATAATAAAGTGAGGTTTGTCAAGTTTTTTAACCCTCCGATTTTGGTGAAAATCTATAGATAACGGCCGAACTCCAGGGCCCTTTTGTTGATACTGAATCGCATATGCTGCTGGATCATCTCATTGCCCGTGTCTGTAAAGGGAAGGTAAATTAAGGTCGAATCCTTTATATTAAACATAACGCACGGTAAAAGGGGTAAGACTTCCTCTTTGTTAACGGACGAGTCGGCCAGGATGAGCTTCATAGCCTGGCGGGCCTCGGTTTGGGGCAGTGTTACGGGGTAGAGATTCTTTTTGGCAATTGTCTCGTCTGTCTTGAACTGTTTCTGGCAAATGGTTAGCTGCCTTGACAGGCGCAAAAAAATCCTGGGCCGGATTTTAAAGGCCGGACTCCAGAAGTTCATATCCTGGTTTTCCTCTTCCTTTCCGGCCACCCTGGGCTGATTGGTGAGCCTGATGAAATCTGCGTAAGAATTGATTTCCGCGCCCCTGGCCCTGGCGGATATCTTCCAGAATGGCAAATATACGGTATTTTTCCCGGGATCGCCCGGGACCGCCACCGAGAAGCCCACCCTGTTAAACTTACCTTCTGAGGCCTCCCAGGCCGTGTCGCAGTTACGACAGGTCAGGACCACACTATCCCTTTCACCCTCCAGATTCCAGCCGCACTGCGGGCACAGGGTGGAAATAAAAGTGAGTCTCCACAGGGGATTATTGTTTATGGTCTGTCTAAAGATATCTTGGCCCTGAGAGAGCCTGGCAATGGGGTTGTTTGTTACTGCGTCAAAAATCCTGTTTTCCTCCACAAACAAAGGAAGATAGATGATGCTCAGGGTCTCGCCGATATAGGCGCGGTGAAAAAGCTGACCATATGCTAAGGTCCGGGAATACTTTCCGGCCCTTGTCAGTATGTCGGTCACCTTAATAGAAAATTTTAGAAACGAGCCCGGTGTATCCGGTGTGACGAATTTCATCTTCATGGCCTGGGGTCTTAGCCCCAAAGACGCAGGGAGACCCTTTAAGAGCGACCCCGAATGTGTGATGTCTACAACGCGATGGCTGACAGTCCGGCCCTTGCAGAGATACACATTGCCCCTAAAACGAAGATACGGGGCGTAAGTCAGATACCTCCAGCAAAGCTGGAGGCTTGAATATGTGAACCGCTCAAAGCGGATTAAAAACCATGAGCCACCTAAAGGTGGCCGCT
>QIDP01000187.1 GCA_003229375.1 Nitrospirota bacterium | reverse complement strand
ATTCGGCCTGTCGAAGCGTTTAGAATACTTGCATGAAAACAATTTTACCGGCTGTGAGTTAAAACTTGTAGAGTCTGAAAAGGTATTGGGAGCCTTGATTCGTTCTTTGCGCAGTCCTAACAGACTACAGTCTAAACAACCTGAGTAGTTACAAAAATAGGAGATAAAAAGGGGAATGATAAGAACGATGAGAAAAGGTCTGTTTTTGATGGGCATCCTGGCGGTCATTTCTGTACCATTAATGTACTCTGTCTTATATGCGGATGAGATAGAAACCCGGAGATTGAGGCTTGATCTAAGTGAATGTATCAAATTGGCCCTGACAAATAATCCAGAGACTAAAGAGGCTTTTTATAGTGTGGAGGCATCAAGGGGAAGGCTTGATGAGGCCAAGACCGGGATGCTCCCGAAAATGGAGATCACAAACCTTACCGGTCTTATCCCTGCGGCCCATGGAGATGCCCTCTTTTCTGATGACCGTATCACTGATACGGATGACCTGGGAATATTCAACAAACTTGAGCTTCAGATAGTCCAGCCCATCTATACATTCGGGAAGATAACAGGATTCAGGAAGGCCGCAGCAAAGGGGCTTGAGGTAGAGATTGCGAAGAGTGATAAGAAAAGGGACGAAATCATCTTTATGGTCAAACAGTTATACCACAACTTAGTATTTACACGGGAGGTATTCAGCATAGTAAATGAAGTCAGGACAAATTTTGAGAAGGCGCTCAAGACAGCACAGGAACGTCTCGAATCCGGCTCAGGTAAGATCACACAATCAGATATCCTGAAACTTAAAGTGGGGTTAGCA
This sequence comes from Nitrospirota bacterium, assembly GCA_003229375.1. Lineage (GTDB taxonomy): Bacteria > Nitrospinota > Nitrospinia > SZUA-224 > SZUA-224 > SZUA-224. The sequence goes on along the minus strand of QIDP01000187.1, from coordinate 4,658 downwards.
GAGACAAGAAAGGAGTATGAGAAACTGAAAAATGCTATTGAAACCATCTCTTTTGCCTTGAAACGGGAGTTAGGACTTAACAGAAATACAGATTTTGATATAAAGACAGAGTCCCTTAAACCAGACAGTGTTGATCTGAAGGATCTGGAGGAGTATATCTCTATGGTCTTTAAAAACCGGCCTGAATGGAAACAGATAGAGGCGGGAATAGATGCCAGGAGGGCATTATTACAGACAAAGGAGAGTGATCTCTACCCAACCTTCTTTTTAGGGGGTGGCATATACTATGCCGTGGCCCCGAACAGAACAGATCAGAAAAATCCCTTTGTGAGGGATGACTATAATTACTTTGATGCAGGGCTGGCCCTTGGTATGAGATGGCTTCTCGACTTTTCTGCTACCTCTGCCAGGATAAGAAGCGCAAGGGCAGAACTGAATATGTCCCTGGAGCAAAAAAAGACAGCGGCCCTCGGCTTTCCTGTGGAGGTAGGTAAGGCATACAGAGAGGTTATAGAGAATAAGGCAAAGATAGATATATCACAGGATGGACGTAAGGCAGCCAGAAGCCTCCTGGTGCTATGCCTTACTAACTTTGATTTCGGGATAGGTGAAGCAAAGGATCTCTTTGAGGCGTTATTTATCTACACAAAGTCTGTCAGTAGTTATCTGAAAGCTGTACGGTCATATAATCTCTCTCTGGCCAGGCTGAGTCTGGTAGTCGGAAAAGAGATAACAGGGCTTAAGTATTAAGTTACAACAACACCTTGAACCGCTGGACGAAAACGCAAAAACAGAAAATGTGCTTTATGATCTGCTTTTGAAATCAAGACTGTAATAATAGCTCCGATGACATCATCAAGCAAAAAGTACCCTATATGGAGAATAACAATATGCTTCGTTTAGATCAAAAGTATTCAAACTGGACTATTCTTTTTATATGTTGGCTGATAGCCAGTATCTCTACACTGGGGAGTCTGTTTTTTAGCGAAATAATGAAATTTCCTCCTTGTGTTTTGTGTTGGTATCAAAGAATTTGTTTGTTCCCCTTAGTGTTAATGTTATCAATGGGACTCTTTCCCTTTGATAAAAGCGTTGTTAAGTTTGCCCTTCCTTTAGCTTTAGTAGGATGGTTTATCGCATTTTATCATAACCTTCTTTACTCTGGGATTATTCCTGAAAGCTTACAGCCTTGTAGTCAAGGCGTTTCATGCACAGAGGTCAACCTGGACTTGTTTGGTTTTTTGACAATTCCGATACTGTCGTTAATAGCATTTTCAACCATAGTAGCATTATTAGTTATATTAAAAAGGAGGCTTTCTAAATGAAAAAACAACATATAGTTTTATTGTCGGGTGTTCTTCTAATACTTGCTTTTGTGCTTGGTGGTTATTTCTACAAAAAACAGCAATCAAATAAAATTGGATTTATGGCCAGGGAAAACGCTGCAACGTTTATTCGAGAGCATTCACAGACACTTGGTAATGATGATGCAAAAGTCTATATCGTAGAATTTCTAGACCCGGCATGTGAAACCTGTAGTGCTTTTTACCCTTACGTTAAGAGTCTTATGGCAGCGAACCCCGGGAAAATAAAACTCGTTATAAGATATGCCCCTTTTCATGATGGCGCGGATTATTTTGTCAGGATTCTTGAAGCTGCGAGGAAACAAGGAAAGTATTGGGAAACTTTGGAGGTCATGTATAAAAGTCAACCTTACTGGGCAAGCCATCATAATCCCCAGCCTCAATTAATATGGCAATTTCTTCCAGGTGCGGGACTTAATCTGGAGAAAATTGCAAATGATATGAATGATCCTGAAATAGTAAAACTTATTAAACAAGATATTGCGGATGCTACAACTCTCAATGTTAGGAAAACACCTGAATTTTTTGTAAATGGAAAGCCGCTTCCAAGCTTTGGCTATGATCAATTAAAAGAATTAGTAGAAGCTGAAATTAAAGCAAATTATTAAATTCAAATTCTCCAAAAAATAGTCTGTAATTATTAAAAAGGGTATTTTAAATACCCTTTTTTCAAAAAATGCTATTTATAATCTCTTGTAATCATTTTGAAATAGTATAAAATCCTAAATTTAGGATGCGGATTTTCGCAGACAATATTTTATTCTTTTTATCTTGATAATCTGCGTTCATCTGCGTCCAAAATATGGACTCATTAAAATGCAAAATTGATCAACCTTATGGAGATTAAAGAGATGCATATTTCAAGAAAAAGCCCCATAATCCTGAAGACATTACTCACACTTATCCTCCTGCTTACATCCCTTACCCCGGTTAAAACCCATGCTGCAATATCCGCACTCTGGCATTTTGACAAAGGATATGGCCAGACCCTTGAAGACAGCTCGGGTAAAGGCAATCACGGCACCCTTAAATACATAAACAATCCATCATGCACCTATCCGGACGGCCCTGACTGGAAAAAGGGCAAACTCAGCACCGGCCTCAGGTTTGACGGCTGCAACGACTATATCCATATCCCCTTCAGCCCCTCCTTAGACCTCCTTAATGGCAAACCCTTTGCCTTCAGCCTCTGGTTTAAGACAGACAAACTCCCCTCTGTTGCCAACAGGCACTACATAATACTCCAGCAGCTCGACGGCACAACACCGGACAGCGGCAAAACATGGCTCTACATAAACAAAACCAACAATGAAATAAGCACAGCACTCGGCAGCACCACCCTTTCATCAGGAGTAAAAATAAAAACAGGCACATGGTATTTCGTCACCATAAACTATGATAGCATTGACCTGGACATCTACATCAATGGAAAACTTAAGGCAAGCCTCACACCCGGCATTACCCCATCAGACGGAGACTACTACCTTGGCCTGTACAAAAACCTAAACAAACCCTTCTGGTTTCAAGGCAAAATAGACGAAATCAAGATATATAACAACGCATTAACACAACACGACATACTGCAGGGATACCTCGAACAATCAGTAATTGCCCTGTGGCATATAAACGGCTATGAAGACACCATAATCTATGACGCCACCAACAACAACAACGATGGCGAACTTAAATATATCGCCAACCCCGACTGCAGCGATTCAGACGGCCCTGACAGCATTGATGATACCCTCAGGTTTGACGGCTGCAACGACTATATCCATATCCCCTTCAGCCCCTCCTTAGACCTCCTTAATGGCAAACCCTTTGCCCTAAGCCTCTGGTTCAAGATAGATTACCTCCCCTCTGCTGCAGACAGACACTACATAATATTCCAGCAACTTAACGGCACAATACCCGGCAGCGGGAAACACTGGTTATACATAAACAAAAACAACGATGAAATAGGGACAGAACTTGGAGGCACCCATTTTTCATCAGGAGTAAAAGTCACACCGGACAAATGGTATTTCGTGGTCATAACCTATAATGGCACAGACATAAACATCTATATCAATGGACAATACAAGGGAAGCCCTCCAACAACAGACATCACCAGATCAGATGGAGACTACTACCTTGGCAGATTTAAGAACCCAAACAACCCCTGCTGGTTTCAAGGCGCCCTGGATGAAATCAAGATATTTGACAGGGGACTAAGAACAAACGACATTGCAATTGTACACACAGACGGTCCGCCCCGTGTCCCAACCGGCTTAGAAGCCATCGGAGGAGATAGCGTAGTAAACCTTTCATGGCGCTCCAATCCGGAGCCGGACCTATTAGGGTATAATATCTACCGCTTAGAGCCGGGTTTCTATTTTTTAAAACTTAATACTCTACCCCTTACCGCTCCAAACTATTCAGACTATGATGTAACCCCGGGTGATACATGCTACTATTATGTTTCAGCACTCGATACAGATTCTAACGAAAGTTCATCAGAAGTCTCTGCAACACCAATTCAATTACCACCCGAGATCCATATTACCTCCCCTCCTGATGCCAGCACAATAAACAGCTCATGGATCACAGTATCAGGCACAATCAACAACAACACCACTGCTGTTATGGTAAACAATATCCTTGCAGCGATAAATGGCAATACCTTTATTGCTGATGCAGTGCCATTATCTCCGGGCGATAATACCATAACCGCTGTTGCAGCAAACAATACCGGACAGAGCGCTACAGATACGATCACCATCCACACTGAAACAGCCTTTGATCCGGTGATCCTCTCTGCCTCGCCATTGAGCGGCACATCACCACTTAATGTAAACCTTACAGTCACTCCTAACATCCAGAATCCAATATCCAGATACGAATACGACTTTGACAATAATGGCACCATAGACTACACATCAACCACATCCGGCAGCACAACCAATACCTACACAGGGGTAAGACTCTATCACCCGGTCATCCGGGTAACAGATAACACCGGGCTTCAGTTCACCAATGCCAATCCAGTTACGATCAATGTACATCTCCCCTCCCATACAACCATCACCTTTGCCTCAGGCGACCCTGCAGACATAGTAAACGACAATAATGGGAATATATACGTACTCGACTCCACAGCCTCCACCGTATATATCTATGACACAGAAGGCAATCTCCGGAGGAGTTTTGGCTCCTCAGGTGCGGGTCAGGGCCAGTTTGTCTATCCTAAAGGCATAGCAGTAGACAACACAGGGGATATCTATGTAGCAGACACAGGAAACAGCCGTATACAGA
>QIDP01000064.1 GCA_003229375.1 Nitrospirota bacterium | reverse complement strand
AAACTTACTATTTTAGAAGGATTCACAATGTCTATCAATCCCTATTTATCCCTTATTGCTACCGTAGTAATTGGGAGAAGAGCCATAATTTCGTACGGATAGAGTATGTTGGGATTTCTTTTACGAACGATTTTCATACCTCCGGTTTTGCCAGAGGTATCTGGCTTAAAAGGTTTATTCTTTAAAAATTTCCCACTTATTTTTAAAAATAAGGTTATCCTTTTCCTCAATTTGATCTATAAGTTTTCGAATTTCTTCTTGGGGAATAATATTATTTTTCCAGAGTAGTCTTAATAGATCCGGCAAACTTGCATAAGAAATTTTTTTCCGTTTGCAAAAATTTCTTACACTCTTTTCATTTGATAATAATTTAAAATTTCTAAGTTTACAAACAGCAATAGTTTCTAACTCTCCTTGATCAAAAGATGGGGGAAGATTTGCCTTAAGTAATATCTCTTCTTCCGTTAATGGAACAATTTTAATCTTTTTCTCAGTTATCAATTTCATCAACTCTATCAAAAGAAGATATCCTCTTTTGACCCCTCTTCTGAGTTCTTCATGGACAGCGGGAACTATCCCTATTTGTTCATTGGGAATTAAGTTAAATAGAAGGTCCAGCTTCTCAATCTTTGCAAATGTTGATAAGATATTATTGTCGATGAGAATCATAGCTTTTTCAATATATCCAGTCGGTTATCTATCTCTTCTTTTGAATCACATTCAATAACTATTCTTATTCCTCTATCTTCTATGATATCTTTAAATTCCCATCGATCCATCCCTGCTATTTCAGCAGCCCTGCCTATAGTTACTTTTTCTTCCTTATATAATTGAATAGCTGCTTCAATCTTCATCTTAGGCTTTACCGAAAAAAAGGTACTGAGAGCTGTTTCTATTGCTTCAGATTTGTTTTTAAAAATCCCGGCCCTGATGGTAGCCTCAATTTCTATTTCCGGTAATGATTGATGCCTTTCCCTTTTCATCTTTTCTCATCCCCTTCCCAAGATTATTATATTAAAATCAAGTTTAACAACTCTCCTATATGTTGTCAAACAAAACCCAACATTAATCTAATTTGCCTTGCCAGTAAAAAATCCCAAAAAAATCCTTGACAAGTTGATACGTATATCTTATACTGAGCTATATTAGTTTTCTTACATAATAATTCTCATTTAATAATCTTATAATAAAATTTATAATAATCTTAAATCTAATGACAGGAGTTAGAATTATGCCCTGATATTTTCGAATATCGATTTATCGTAAGGGTATATATATCAACAAGTTAGCTTGGTTTTGCTGCATAATTGGAATAAAGGAATATTAGAATTGTGGAATATTGCAAATAGATATTTTTTCTGTGTTCTTTATGGTTAAAACTGACAATACTCTCTAACAAATGAAAGGAGGAGGAGTATGAATTTAATGAGGATTAAAAAGAGCTTGTTTAATGGTTTTGTGCTATCCCTGATACTGGGAGTCGGTATCTTATTTGCCGGCTGTAGCAAGTCAAACAGTATTGTTGTAGATAAGGCATGGCTGGATGCGAATCTGGGTGGAAGTGATAATAATATTAATACCCAGGGTGCAGGAGACCCCCAGGTGCTCTTTATAGCTGTTACAAAAGATCTGGGTGTTTTTCCTACAGGAAAGGGAACTTTTTATGGGGTTGAACATATAGGAAAGAAGGATGCAAATAACAATATAATATGGGAAGCAGTTAAGGTTCCCTGGTCTCATGAAGTATATCCGGATACCGAACTCTATACCTTTAAAACGAGTGCATTTCTAGATTGGAAGAATGTCACTTATAATACAGAAGGTGGTATCACGGGAGGAACCGTCACGAGGATTAAGCCAGGTTTTCTTAGTCAGGCAGATCCAAATTCAGTGGCATGGGCATTTGAGGAATTAGGGATTGTCCATGGTGTGCCATCAGACCCGAGAAACGACATTGACCTTGTCTTTTATATACAGGCAAAGTATAATTATACTACGCAATATGCAGCATATCTCTACTGGCTCCTCGAGCTGTATGGCTATCCACCAGACAAGATGCATATACTTGATGGGGGTTTGCTAAAGTGGAAAAAGGACGGTGGATCTACTGTACAAAACAGTACAGGCCCGACAATAACCCCGGGCAAATTTATTCCTGAGGTAAGAGAAGACATATTTGCAGATAAGACCATGCTGCAGGCAATATCTTCGGGTAAGGTTCGTGGGGCGATAATTAGGGTACGGCCTGCTTATAATACACCCCTGGTGGCAGGAGGGAACTTAGAATGGTCTCTTGCATCAAAGTGGTTTGATCCTCTCGAGGGCTATGCTATTCCAGGTGCTTTTATTCCAGGTGTTGCTGATAAGCGGTATAAGTGGACGTGGGCAATGGTTACTGAAGCAGGAGATACATGTTCGAGTCCTACAGAGATATGTGTATGGATGAACGATGGGGCAGGTAATGTCGTGCTTGACCCGATTCTGGAGACCTTTTTTAATAATAATAATATCGGGAAGGATGATCCGATCATAGTCTATTGAACTTGAGAGGGTACTTCCTCGGCACATAGTTATGTGACCTTAAAACATCTTGGATATACAAAAGTTATTGATTATGGCGGCGGCACAGATGATTGGATGTATGCTGCCATGGCTGATCATATGGCGAATCTTGATGATCTTCTTGCGCCATCAACCCGTACATGGGAAGATAGCCTTAGTGGTCCCGGAACCGGAGACGGTACCATTATAGTAAATAATAATGTGGCTACGAGGAGTGGCAAGTGGAGGGTAATAGGTGATCCCGGAAAATTTCTGCGTGATAATAGCTATACAGATCACGAAGGCGGATTTGCCACAGCCATTATTGTCCCTGAGGCATTTCTGCACCATAATTGCCTCCTTAGCGAGGGTAGGGGACGGGTAACATGGATCCCGCATATACTGATGGACGGGAATTATGAGGTGTATGTATGGTTGACCAATGAGATTAGTACAGAGCCTGAGATCCGCACGATTGATAATCAGGTTAGACCGCCCGGTACTGCCACAGAGCCCACCAACATTGGTGAGTATAGAATCAACTTTGCAAAGGGGGTATTGGACCGTGTGAATGTGGAGGGGCCGGTTACAACTCCTGGTTGGTACAGGCTAAGCGGTCTCAGGGCAAAGGAGAAGACGATCGGAAATTTAGACTATAAATATTATACCTTTGAAAAATATAATTCCT
>QIDP01000015.1 GCA_003229375.1 Nitrospirota bacterium | reverse complement strand
AACTTACTATTTTAGAAGGATTCACAATGTCTATCAATCCCTATTTATCCCTTATTGCTACCGTAGTAATTGGGAGAAGAGCCAAAATTCTCTATCTGTCCAGATAAAAAGTTCATTAAATTTTCTCAACAAAGTCTTAACTGATGTAGAGAAAAGAGGAAATAACGATGATGCCGAAATTATAAAAAGAATATCACCAATAGCCTGGCAGCATATAAATTTATATGGCAGATACGAATTTAGAGGGAAACCGGCAAACATTAATATTGAGGAGATCGTTGCTTCACTAAAGATAGAAAGTAACTATATGGATAGAACAAATACAGCAAAAGCTGCTTAAATTTCAAAGTGGCACTTTTGGCGGGTTTATGCAAAAAACCCCATATTGAAATTATAAATATACTATATTCTTACCTCGATTTTCCTTGTCATAGCTTCCTCCGGTGTATTGACAACGTCATCAAAAGGTAATCCCTGATCCCTGATCCCTGATTCCTGACATGTTCCGGCCCATCCCTCTCTTATGGTCTGAAGAAGTCTCACGACCTCCTCTGTTTTACCTTTATCATTCTTCAGGTTTGCCTCTGTTAAGCGTATCATCATATACTCATAAAGACCGTCAAGGTTTGCGGCAATCTCTCCGCCCTTCTCTTTATCAAGACATGACTGCAAATAATCTATAATATTCACTGCCTTTTCAATCGATCTTGCCTTTTCTGATATCTCTCCATTTCCATTCATCATAGTTATAGCGGTCTTAAGGAAGTTAGTCGCCCCATCATATAACATAAGCACTGTCTCCTTGGGCGAAGACGACCTAATCTCATTCTCCCTGTATTGTGCTGCATAGGTATTTATCATTACATTATTACTCCCCTATTCGTAATACCTTAATGCTTAAAGCGTAATGCGTGTTCGACTACTCATTACCCATCACTCATCACCCATTACCCATTTTACTACCTTTTACTTATCATTCTTGATAAATTAGATAGCTGGCCTAACTGGTTTGCGAGGTAATCACCCTGTGTCTGATACTTAGCAAGCAGGACCTCAAGTCTTGCAAACCGGTCTCTAAGCCGTTGTTCCTTATCTGCTAGCCTCTCCTCAATTCTTGAAATCTGGTCTTCTATATCATCTACTGTCTTCTGTATGGAAGACTCTTTTGATTTTAATACCCCTGAGGTCGAATCCACATAGGAATCAAGTATTGATGGCAATCTGTCTGCAATTCCCAGGGAAACACTTATTGTCCCGAACAGACCGGTCTGGTTCGATGTTGTACTTATCTTAAGCCCATCCTCAGCAAAACCGGATTTAGAAATAAGAATATTTCCATCTCCATCAGCCCTGTGGTTATTTATGTTTCCAACTATATCTACCCCTGCATCCTTTCTTGTACTTTCTGAGCTCCAAATCTGATAAGTGCTCCCCCCCGTATAATCATTACTTATCTGGAACCAGACATCAGCCCCATAATCTGTGGATGTAATCTTCAGGTTTCCGTTATTATTGGTTGCTGAAAGTCCTGCTTCATTAGTTGCAAAGGTACTGTTCAGGCTGTTTACTATAGTATTAATTTTGTCACCGGCATTTAGGGTCACTGAAAATGTAGTATAGGTTGGACTGGTTTCAGTGTAATTCTCTGAGTACATGAAGGTCAGGGTCTCATTGCTGCTTAGTCCATTGGATGAAAGATCAACATCACCGGAGAGAGTTGCCTGCTCAGGCGCCGTGGATATATATATGCTATAGGTTCCCGCCTGTGTCTCTGATGTCTTACTGACAAATGTTATTGCCTGATTGGTAGGGGCAGCGGTCCCGATAAAGAGTTTTGCAACTGCATCGGAGTCTGAGCTTAATGCATTATTGAGCTTTGTCTCATCTAAGGAAAGTTGTCCTGTCTTGTAATCTGATGTGATCCCTATTTGGGACAGGTTTGTGTACTCAGCAGTTGAGAGTCCTGGAATTGTTCCGGTAACTGCATTTCCAATCTTTCTTCTTATCTCCAGCAGGGTTGGATCTCCAAGCAGAGGGTCAGATTCTGCCTCAGTATCAGGGTCATAACTAAGCTGGTCATTTATGAATTCATAAAGACTGTTATAAGACTCCACAAAATTCTCAATACTGCTCTTTGCCGAAGATGTATCAGAAAAAACGGTTAATGTAAGTGTTGAGGCTGTATCTACCTTAAGGAGGTTCATGGTTATGCCCTGAATAGCATCGGTAATGGTATTGCTGCTTTTTACAATTGTAGCATTATCCACCTCTATAACAGCGTCCCTGGCCTCCTGCATCTCAGGGTTGAAAACGTCTATGGTGAATCTGTCACCAATTGCGAGAGTGCCACCAGTAAATTTGATCTTAACCCCTTCATTCGTAGAATTAGACGATCCGCTTCCGTCTATATATTGTGAGGTATCATCAGCGGCAACAGTTACTCCTGTGGTCCATGTTATCCCGCCATCTGTAGAAAATTTATATCGTGCATCTGTAGATGCCGGGGTTCCTCCTGTTGTTATTTCTGCCAGGAAGGTCTTGTTTGTTGTGCCTGTATAATTATTGCCAGCGTTTGATGTAACTGTTCCTGAATAACTATTGGTTGTATATGCATACGCAGCCTCAACCTTTTTATTTGTAAAATCAAGGTCTGTATTGTTCTGGGTTATAATAACATCATTGGATGAACCTGTATTATCAGCGGTTAGAATAAGACGGTATGGGTTTGAGCCTGTACCATCATTGATTATCGAGGCTGTAACTCCTCCATCGGCAGTGTTTATCTCATCCCTTAACTCCTGAAGGGTCATGCTATTATTAATACTTATCGTGGTTACTGCTCCTCCGCTTCCTACTTTGAATCTAAAACTTCCACTTCCGCTTGCAATGGCAGTTGTATTGTCATCAACCCATCCCTGTGATGCCTTTTTACTGGCTGCTGCAAGTTGGTTTACCTGGATCGAATAACTTCCCACTGCTGCAGAACCGGACGAAGATACAGTAAGGAGTTCCTCACCGCTTGAGGTCTTTGTGACAGAGGCGGTCTTTATATTGAATTTTTCAGAACTGTTAAGTTCCTCAAGTGAAGACTTGTATGATGATAGTTTTGTTGAAAGATTAAGGATGGCTGCAATCTTTACTTCATAGTCATTCTGTCTTGATTGGAGTAAAGAAACAGGCCTTCTTTCAAGTTGCATAAGTCCTGTTACAAGGTCATTATAGTTAATCCCCGAGACAAGACCGCTTGTCAATGAAACACCCATTTTTTCCTCCCACAAAAACCGTGATGCGTGATGC
>QIDP01000176.1 GCA_003229375.1 Nitrospirota bacterium | reverse complement strand
TTGTAGAGTCTGAAAAGGTGTTGGGATCCTTGATTCGTTCTTTGCGCAGTCCTAACAGACTACAGTCTAAACAACCTGAGTAGTTACCAATGAATAATAATACCAAAGAAAGAGAATCTATAGAATTTGATATCCTCTTTGTAGGTGGAGGACCGGCGTCTCTGAGCGGGGCATTGCATCTCTCCAATCTGATCAAGAGAGGCAAGCAGGAAAAAGGGTATGGTGAGATAAGCATAGCAGTGATTGAAAAGGGTGCTGAAATAGGGAGTCATGCACTTTCAGGAGCGATTATGGATCCTTGTGGCTTGAGGGAACTGATACCTGACTTTGAATCAAATGGATTCCCCTTTGAAAAGATGGTCACAGAAGACGAGATATATCTCTTAACCAAAAAGGGGAGATTCAGATTCCCCATTATACCACCGCCACTAAGGAATCATGGAAATTATATAATCTCTCTGTATAAATTTGTAAGGTGGCTCGGAAAGATAGTGGAGGATAGTGGTGTTGATATATTCCCGGGTTTTCCAGGGGTAGATATCCTTTATGATGGAGACAGGATTACAGGGGTGAGGACAGGGGATAAGGGAGTGGATAAGGATGGTAATCCCAGGGGTAATTTTGAGGCCGGTGTGGATATAAAGGCAAAGGTGACCGTCTTTGGAGAGGGGCCGCGAGGTACCCTTACCAAACAGCTTATAAATAGATTCAATCTTTCAGACGGGAAGAATCCTCAGGTCTACTCTGCCGGTGTCAAGGAGGTCTGGGAGATGCCTGAGGGAAAGGTGGGCAGGGGGAAGGTCATACACACAATGGGTTATCCTCTTAAAAGTGAATCTTTTGGAGGTGGTTTTATATATGATATGTCCAATAACCTCCTCGCAATGGGGTTTGTTGCAGGACTGGACTATAAGGACCCCTATCTTGATCCCCACCGTGAGCTCCAGAAATTTAAGAGACATCCCTTTGTTGCTTCCTTGTTAGAAGGTGGTAAGCTGGCACACTATGGTGCCAAGACTATTCCGGATGGTGGATACTTTTCCATGCCCGGGCTCTCTGTGGCAGGAGGACTGATCATAGGCGATTCAGGTGGTTTCCTGAATCCGCAGAGATTAAAGGGGATTCATCTGGCTATCAAATCCGGTATGTTGGCCGCAGAGACGATCCATGAGGCACTTCTTAAGGACGATTTTTCTGAGGATCAGATGGGGAGATTTCAAACCCTGATAGACAACAGTTGGATAAGAGAGGAGTTATACAAGGCAAGGAATTTCAGGCAGGGTTTTAAATATGGATTTTATCCTGGTATGGTTATGTCAGGTATTCAGATGGCCACCGGTGGAAGGTGGTTGAAGAAGAGATTAAAGTGTAATGAGGATCATACTCATATGAAAAAGATACTGGAGTATTATAAGGAGAATTTCCATATCCCGGAAAAGGATATCAAGTTTGATGAAAAGCTCACATTCAGCAAGCTCACAGATGTCTATTACTCCGGGACAAAACACGAAAAGAATCAGCCTCCGCATCTTAAGATCGCTGACTATAATATATGCAATAAGACCTGTAAAGAGGAATACGGGAATCCATGTCAGTATTTCTGCCCTGCCAATGTCTATGAGATGATAGAGGATGAGGAATCAGGTGAGACCTTCCTGCAGTTGAACCCTGAGAATTGTGTACACTGCAAGACCTGCGACATAGCCGACCCCTATCAGATCATTACATGGGTCCCTCCTGAGGGTGGAGGCGGACCAAACTACGTGAATCTTTAGATATTAAAATCTATATTTAAGAGTTACATAAGCCATCCACAAAGATGAGGTTATTTTATCATCTACATCAGCTTCCCAGCCAGTATATATTGATGGACTATAAAATTCTTGATGTTGTGTCCCGTCAGTATCAATATCTACATATTCACCACTCAATTGAAGTATCCAGTTGTGAAGAAATTCCCAATTAGCATTTATATTTACAAGATAGACCGCACCATCACTATCTCCTTTAGATAGTTTATATCTCAGGATATGATCATCTTCATCCTTGGCATTAACCCAACCAGCGCCCCATCTCAAATTCAATTTAAAATTACCTTTGACTATTACATCGGTATTTAATCCTAAATAAAAGATATTATATTTTACCTCATAATCCAGTGTCCTTCCAGGGATAGCTGTTGTATAACTTTGAGAATATGGACCAAAGCCAACCTGATCTGTATTACTAATCTCATATTCAAAACTTTGATATCTATATCCTATCATAGGTCCAATACCAATCGTTTTACTATGAGAAAAATTAAATATATAGTATAAATCGATTATGACAGCATCTAAATCTGCATCTGATTCAGAATATATATCCAGACCGCTATGTCCATCATCATCAAGCCAATCAAAATCCTTCATCTTCCCTGCATAATTATCAATATCGCTGAAAAATTTTAGGACTAATCTTGCCCTGTCCTGCTTGTCATTATAAGGATTTCTATAACCTAAACTCGCCTCAAAACCCCATAAGGCATTATCTATAGGGAATTCCAATTCACTTGCTCCACCTGGAAAACCAATATGATAGGTGGTATCTCCATTGATGTATCCAAATTGTGGACCTATAGTTGCATATAGATTTTTCTTTGAGTCCCAGAAGGCCTTTTCTTGTGCCCAGAGAGTCTCTGTTCTAAAATGGATTATCCCCATAAATATAAAAAAAATACAAATAATAATGCCTTTCTTCATTTCTCTAATCTCCTCTTTTGGATCTGAAGCCTTTCCCCTTCCTCCCTTTCAGGGCAGGTACAGGGGCCTGCCCCTGCAAATTTTCACCAGATACCCACGGACAAACAAGTTTGTCCATGCCACCCACCCTTTCACCTTTATAATCCATGCAAATTTGCAACTTTAATATATATGAGTTAATTTAATATTGTCAAACTTTTGTTTACTTTGAAATTCTGTTATAAAAATTATTCAATGAATAAAAAGAAAAAAACCGACATAGATAAGCGTTCTGAAAATCGGCGATCAAAACGAACTAATCCATTTCACCCTTACTATGCCCTCTTTGGAAGGCGTCAGGGACTTCGCAGGTTGGAAGATGATCCCTATTTTGTGGATCGGTATAGTCAGCGACTCTTTATGGTTATTATGCTTATCATAGTATTGTCCCTTGTTGATGCATTTTTTACCATATATTTTATCAATGCAGGTGTTGTAGTGGAATTTAATCCAATAATGGATTCTGCTATTACCATTAGTCCTGCATATTTAACTGGGTTTGACATTTTTGGGCATATTGCTTCTTATCTTCCATAAACGGCGACCTATGGTTGCAACGATCCTGGCCGGTGTTGTTTGTATTTATCTCCTCATAACCCTTTACCATCTCTACATCTTGTTTGTCCATGCCCCACCCTAGAGATCAGCAATTCTCTGCAAATTGCAACCTGCTGTTAATTAAGGCGTTATAACAAATATTTTGCAGGTTCAGAAATTTCTTCAAAAGAAAGGGGATTCCCTGCAATGGCAGTAGAAGCATGTGCATATAGTTTTAGCATTTTTTTTGTCTTTCCATTATTTTTTTAAGGATGGGATATTTTAGAACGGAATAATAACTTTTATGTCCGGGAGCTTCTCAAAATCCTTCTTGTTTTCTGTAACGATTTCC
>QIDP01000108.1 GCA_003229375.1 Nitrospirota bacterium | reverse complement strand
GTTAAACTTACTATTTTAGAAGGATTCACAATGTCTATCAATCCCTATTTATCCCTTATTGCTACCGTAGTAATTGGGAGAAGAGCCAAATCTTTTTCATAGCAAAGGAGGGAGTAAGTCATGAAGATTGGGTACATTAAAAATGGGATCTTTCTTTTAAGTCTTCTCTTAATAGCTTTACCTTCTTTCTCTTATGCTGATACTGTCTCTCTGTTTGGGCCTGAGACCTTTACCAGCACTAAAGATAAACCAGATCGTTTTGAGCGGAGTTTTCAGTTGCCATCCGGAGCAGGGGCTCCCTTTATACTAAAGGTTACAAATGGAACCTCTGATGGAAAGAATAGGATAAGGAGCGCTATGGTGTATATAAATGGAGTTAAGGTAATAAAGGAGATGGATTTAAATCACCATGTATATGTTATAGAGAGAGGGGTCTCCCTACTGACAAAGAATACTCTTGTGGTAGAGCTGCGGTGTAAGCCAGGAGGGTTTATAACTGTTGAGATAACAGGCATAAGCATCATGCCGTCAGTGAAAAAGGTTATAGGACCTGCTGGTGGGATAGTAGAGCTTCAGGGGAGTCTCAATAGTGTCAAATTTGATATCCCCTCCGGGGCACTTGATGTCGATACCGAGATTACCATTCGTCAGGTGCCGACTCCCTCGCCTGATCTTTTCATGCAGAGAGGAGGTGTGCCCATCGGCAACACATTTAGTTTTGAGCCCCATGGTCTGACATTCTCAAAGGTGGCAACTATCACCTTTACTTACAGGGATGAATATCTGCCTCCTGGGGTGGATATTATGTTAGGTGATCTTGCAGTCTATATAGATGGCCCTGATGGCCTTTTGGGTTTAGACGGAGGGGCACAATGTCACCCTTTAGAGAAGCGAGGGGAGCACTGTGTTAGCACAGAAAGCTTCGCCCAGGATATTGATATTGATAATAATTTAGTCACTGTCTTTGTCAACAAACTTTCGCGCCGTCTTCTTTATTATGCAGGGATTATCAGCGGGTGCAATGGAGACCCCAATATACGGCCAACACGAATTACCTTAGAGGCCGATGGGTTCAGTCTCCCCATCCTCCGCTGTCTGAGACCAAATGTTACAGCACGTCCCGAATCAGCCAACATCACCCGTATTGTCCTTCACAGTACGAGCAATGGGAATGCAAGAGTAGCCTTCCGTGGCGAAGTTAACTGTGCTATTAACCCAAATAGGTGTCAATATTTTGCTCACTACTATATTTCCCGTGATGGCACTATTGTCCGGGTCACGGAGGATACTGATAGGGCCATTCATACCCCCTCTAACAACACCTTAGGTGTCACCAATGATAACTCCATCGGGATTGAGCTTTTCAACAATGTGGGTGAGCCTTATGATGGCAGGCAGATTACTACCTTAATACAATTAATGGACACCCTTATCAGACTTCACCCAACTATTTCAAGACCGACCTTTCCACGAGATACTGCCTCAACAAGTGTTTTTAGCCACTATGAGGTAGACCTTAGAATACCTAGAGAACGCTTTGACCCTGTTGGGACATTCAGGACATCTAATGAGATATGGTATTTTAATAGAACTGAAGATCCTGATGATTGGATTTCTATGCCTCTTCCTGGCGGGAGTGATCAAGCCTCTACCCTCTTTGATGCGGTAGTTTCAGGGGTTTCAGCTATGGGTGGGAACTTTACCGGCCTTATCAACACATCAGGCGGGGATTCATTAGGTCTTGCCAATGCAGGGGCAGGAGGGAATATATATTATACCGGTGAAGGCATAACCCCTATCCCGGTTGAGACAAACTATACAGACAACAATCCCCTGATTGTTCCACAAGGTGAGACTATAGAGCTTTCCGGAGATAACTATACAGATATGATAATAAATGGGACACTAAAGCTTACAGTGGATGCAGGGATTAATATTGCAGGCACTATATTTATTACTTCTGCAGGTAATATTATTACATCTGATGATATGGATGGTAATTCATTGACATTAAACAGTAACGGGTCTCCAATAATAAATGGTGTAATAGATTTAAGGGGTAAATATGGAGGTACAATGCCATCTGGTGGTGGAAATGGTGGTGCAATCTCACTATACACTGCCTTGGAAGGGCCATTATTTATACCGACCCTTGTCACCAGGGGTGGTGATACAGACCAATCAGACTGTCCTAACAGCCAGGTATACCCTCCTGTTCTTTGTACCAGCTTTATAGCAGGCAATGGAGGGGCTATTGTAATTACCTCTGCAGATGGAGACATCATCTTTAGCGGGACAACAACTGGTAACAGCACATACATCCCTGATACCTTGCCGCCGCCACCTCCTTACAACTTAGGCACCCCGGATAAGTCCAGGCCTGATTCAGGAGAACGTTTACCTTTAGAAGCGACAAATTTCAGGAGAGGACTCTTGACCAGTGGAGGGATAGGTGGATCCGGAACAGGATGGGGCCCGTGGTGCTGATGGCGGGATGGGAGGAAAGGGCGGAGACATAGAACTTGCTCAGGGAGAATTGAACCCATTACCTGTTAATTTTACAAGGACTGCCATATTAGGCCACAACGGGGAGAATCCCAACTATGAGGCCTTTGTCCCTATTGGTGAGACAGTAACTGCCCTTGATAGTTCTGGTAATCAACTATATCGTTTAAAGGTCTTTGATGACGGGGGCGTGGACAAGACCCTTGGTGGTTCAGGTGGATTTCCAGGTGGAAGCGGATCTACCTTCCCTGGGTGGTTTGGCCTGAGGGGAGAAGGTGGGACAATAACAAATCTTCCAACAATGTAAAAAAGGAGATGGCTATGAAGACAAAAATCCTTATAGTAATAACGATGGTAATCCTTTTAGCCTCTATAAACAATCTTTTTGCCCGGGAGGTAACGAGGGAGGAAATGGTTGGCGAGATACAAAAGGTGTTGATAGACATATATACAGTCGAGGTTGCATATTATGATGAATTCAATCAATATACTGATAACTTAGAGGAGCTTGGGATAGACCCTGAGGCCTTCTCAAGGTACTGGTTAGACTATTGGGATATTAAACTTTATTTATATGACGAGGGATTTATAGTAGAGGCAAGGGGAGTAAAATCCCCTGTTTTTGAGGAGATATGGAGTATAGACCATGCGGATGGGATGATAACAAATCGCCTTTTGGGACCTTGAAATTGGATCATAGCTATAATATTATTACCTGAAACTGCACGAATTTAGCCTCTAATGTATATGGAGGCAGGAAGACTACTCCAGTTATTAGGTTATCTTATTCGGTTTAAATGGATACGATACAAAACTGGCAGCCGCGGGCTTTAGCCTGCGTAAAATCGCAGCCTGAAGGTTGCGGCTACGGGCACAAGAGATTTCTTGCACGGAAACGGTGCAGGATTCAGGTATTAACATCGGCGTCTCAATAGTTTGACCGTAAGCTTTATACCCCGGGAAGAGTCACTTCTCTCTGTGCCTGGTACTTCTCCTTCTTGTCTGCATAAGAACATTTTGGCTCTTCTCCCAATTTACCGTAGAAACCGGGAGAAGAGCCAAAAATTTTTATTATCTATCACTTTAGCTCACTGAATGAAGGGAAGATCATGACAGAGAGATACCTTTCTACTCTTTTTGTTACCCTATTGATATTCTTTTTAAATCTCTTTACAGCGACAGCAGAGACTATTCATCATGAGATAGAGGTATCCCTGGCGCCAGATGCTCATACCATTCAGGTATCAGATATCATAACCATTCATCTCACAAAGAGCCTCTCTGCAAAAAAACCTATCCACGCATTGCTTCACGCTGATCTGGAAATAGCAGACCCTCCGGATGGGCCATACTCTGTCACTATTGCCGACAAGGCAGAGCTTTCACACTTTGGGAAGACCCCGGAAGATGTTGGATTAACAGAGAAACGCCCCTTACAGGAGCTTGTCTTTAGATGGAAACAAGGGGATTTCTGGCCGGAGACATTTAAGGTTTCTCTTAAATATAAAGGGATTATATACCATCCTCTGGAGACAGAGGATGAAGCATATGCCCGGGGTTTCAAATATACCTCTGGTATAATCGACTCAAAAGGTGTGATACTCTCTCAGGATAGTTATTGGTATCCATGGTTTGGGGATTACCTGACGAGTTTTAAAATGACTGTGAGGCTTCCTGAAGATTGGGACGCTGTGAGTCAGGGGAGTCGCATCCTTCATGAAACAAAAGATAGAGAGCGGCTAGTCGTCTGGGACTCCCCGGACCTTACGGATAACATATACATTGTTGCCGGGCCATACACAGAGTATAGTCGCAAGACAGGCGATCAGATAGCATACATATTCTTACGTTCCCCTGATAATGACCTGGCAGAGAGGTACATCAAAGCAACTGAGATGTACCTAAGTATGTACAACAGGTTAATCGGTCCGTATCTCTATCCCAAGTTCGCCATGGTAGAGAACTTCTGGGAGACTGGATTCGGGATGCCTTCATTTACCCTCCTTGGCCCCACGGTGATACATCTTCCTTTTATCCTTCATACTTCATACCCGCATGAGATACTCCATAACTGGTGGGGAAACGGGGTCTTGTTAAGGAACGATACCGGCAACTGGTGTGAGGGCCTGACTGCCTACCTGGCAGACCACCTGCTTAAGGAAGGAAAGGGGCAAGGGGCAGAATATCGCTATTCAATGCTTCAGAAATATACAGATTATGTCAGTAAGGAAAAGGATTTTCCCCTGAACGCGTTCAGGGAACGTCACAGCCCGGCTTCTGAAGCGGTTGGATACGGAAAAGCCATGATGCTCTTTCATATGCTCCGAAAAAAGTTAGGGGATAATATCTTTACAAATGGTCTCAGGGAGTTTTATTCCACCTACCAACTGAAGCAGGCATCATTCCAGGATTTGAGGCAGAGTTTTGAAAAGGTATCAGGTGAGGATCTCCGGATCTTTTTCCATCAGTGGGTAGACAGGGTTGGCGCTCCGGTCCTTAAACTGGGCAAGATTGAAGTAGAGATTAAAGGGGAGATATTTCTTACCCATATCATGGTACGTCAGATCCAGGAGGAAAAACCATATGCCCTGGAGGTGCCTGTGGTACTTTCTATTGAGGGCGAGGAAAAACCCAGACTTTTTAACCTCTCTCTGAATAGCCGGTCTGCTTATTTAAATTTGGAACTTCATAGCCGACCTGTATGGGTCGCTGTGGATCCGAACTTTGACATATTCCGCAGACTCGAACGCTCAGATATCCCCCCCTCTATTGGTCAGACCTTTGGCGCCGGGCAATCTCTTATAGTGCTTCCTTCTGCAGCCTCTGCTGAGATGCTGGGGGCATATCGTTTTCTTGCCGATTTATGGGTAAAGAATGACCGTGAGAATATAGAGATAATTTCTGATAATGAAGTAACCCCGGATATTATGAAGGGAAAAGCGGTTTGGGTCTTTGGCAGGAAAAACTCCCTTGGTTCCCGGATAATAAAAAATCTTGCGTCTTATGATGTAACCGCAAACGATAAAAATGTTTGGATCATGGGAAAGGATATCTCTATAGAGGGACATAGCTTTGTCTTTTCAGTCAGACAATCTGCTGATCCTGATTTTGCCATGACATGGATAGCAGTTGATACAGCAGCGGCCCTCCCTGACCTTGCCAGGAAACTACCCCACTATGGAAAATATAGCTTCCTTGTTTTTAAAGGAACAGAGCCTGTCAATATCCTCAAGGGACAGTGGAACATTGAAAGATCATCACTGAAACGCAAGATAGACTATCCTTCACCTCCTCAAATGGTACCGGATATAAATAAACTCCCAACCCAGGAACCCCTTGCAAGGCCGTAATACCAATTCCAAAAAATAATTACGGTTTTTAGGGGTTGCTATCCAAAACTTATGCACGCGTGATTGGGCTATAGTTTAGGGAATTATTTTTTGGAATTGGTATTAGCCTCCATGTAGGATCAATCTCGCTCCGCTTTTTGAGCGCAAGAGATGCATATAAAAATACTGGGATCAAAGCGCAAACGTTTTTCGGTAATATCCTCGTCACACTTTAAACAGTAACCATAAGTACCGGATTCTATACGGCTGAGTGCGGTCTCGATGTGTTGTCGCTCCTGCTCAACGCGGCGACCAGTCGCCTGAGCCATAGCTTGCTGTTGCATGGCATCCATACGTGACAGACGACCCACTCTAGACTGGTCAAGTTCAACTGGCGCCTCATTTCCCTCTTGAGCCTCTTGTCTTGCCATTATAGCTTCGAGCCGTTCTTCAAGGCATTGTTTGAAATAGTTCAAGTCAATATCTTTGCGCACTGTATATCATTCCATTTATTTACCCTGAAATTTTTCTTTTATTGTCTCTTCGTAAATAATATCTTTTTCGAGTAATATCTCAAAAAGCTTGTTCTTGAATAGTTCCCTTACTGTATCTTGTGATATCTTTTTTCCCTCATGAAAGTTACCTTTATTATCAAATAGTTCATTTGCAATGAGACCATGCAGATGAGGATGGGGATTACCTGTCTTACCAAATGATAAATATATGACCCAAGTTGCCGGACATCTATCCTGACACAGGGGGCACCCGGCCCAAAATAACTAAAAGACTAATGTCCAGCCCTGCTTTTTGACTTGCGTTTTAGTATAAGAGACACCATTAATCTTTATTCCGTTTTGATCAAGCAGTGTAATGATACCGCCTTTGTTCGAGAGTTGGGCGCCTTTACCGCTTAAAGTGATGGTAGTAGTTTCCCCTGCCCCCAATACAGTCCCTGTCAACCTCTCCTTTTTCTTATTTTTGTCCGCAATTTTCCAGCCGTCTAGGTCTATAGTGTCAGGTGTTGTATTTATCAGGATGACAGTCTCATTTCCAGGTTCTTCCCCAATAGGATTGACCTTTGCAGCGACAATACGAACTGAGCCATCCGGGATAAGTTCGTCCGCAATCCTATGTCCCGTTCTGTCATCGGTATGCCATGCCTGGGATTGAAACGCCAGGAAAACTCCAACCCACTGGTCTTGTTCCGGGAAGTGGAACAAAAGCCCGCCATCCTGCCAGACTCCATCATCGCTGACAAAGCGGCCCACATTTCCTTGATTCATGTGGATATCGTGGATACCGTTACCCGGTTTGAAACCGAAGTATTTATCTTTTTTATGCTGTTCCGGCCCCCACCGTTCGCCAAAAGCGTAAATCATTGCGTCACTGTCATTTATGGCCCGTTCCACAAAGTGATTGATTTTCTCGTTCAGGTCGTTGTCAGGCCCTGGAATATCATGCGCCAAAGGAACCATCTTGCCCGGATCAAACAGGTTGCCGCGAATAAAATCAAGGGCGGCACCACCTGGCTCCGAAGTAATTGTAGTAAATCCAGGTTCAAAGTCCTGTAAGCCCTGCGTAATTGGATGCTCAAAATGTTCGTCTACGATAAAAAGCAATTCCGAAGGACTAAGCTTCGATTTTACATTGACTGCTATTCGATAGTCAGTTGTATCATCGATAATGTGTACTTGATAATGCGGGCTTTGCCCGGCTCCAAGCCTCTTATTGATGGGGCGTCCCTTTAAAACACCATAGTCGTGTAATGGCATATGTTAACCTCCGATATTTCAATGAATTGTGAATTTCTGCATCGCCTGGATAGCAGGAAAGCGAGATATCATCATTTACAATCAACCCATTAAATCTTGGCTCTTCTCCCAATTACTACGGTACAGGTAGAGGTATCGGGATAGGATCACTAGCCTGAAAGATTTTAAGTATGAAGTATTTAAGAT
>QIDP01000169.1 GCA_003229375.1 Nitrospirota bacterium | reverse complement strand
CCCCAGAACCTTAATTTTCCTTCATCTCCTACCCGATTTACTGCAGCAATATGGACACCATTAGCTATAGCATGGGAACATTGAATAGTCTCCCAGGCATTATGCCAATCTCCATCAGGGGAGGTGTAGTCTTTAATCCAACCAATCGCAGCAGGATAAAATAATATGTCCGCATTGTTTAGGGCATTGATCCTTGCAGCCTCAGGAAACCATTGGTCATAGCAGATAAGTACCGCAAAGGAGGCATACCGGGTTTTATAAATACGATAACCCAGATCACCGTCATCAAAATAGTCTTTTTCATAAAACAACGGGTCATGAGGTATATGGATCTTGCGGTAAGTATCCATAATTCTTCCATCTGCATCGATCACCACGGCTGAGTTATAATATTTGTTATTAGATCCTTTTTCAAATATAGGGACAATAATCACTGTACTAAGTTCTTTAGCTAAACTTGATAATGCTATTGTAGACTCTCCAGGGATTGTCTCTGCCCATTTAATAACATCTCTTTTTTTATACTGCGGGAAATATTTTGTTCTGTATAATTCTTGAAGACAGATAATCTGTGCCCCTTTTTTCGCAGCTTCTTTTGTCTTTTCTATGGTCATTTTCATATTAACTGCTATATCCTCTGAAACGGTTGTCTGAATGAGTCCGATAGTGATATTATTATCTTTCTGTATCTTTTCCATCTTAATACTCCAATTATAGTAAATAAGCAGACAATCAAATCCCCCCTCACCCCCCTTTGCTAAAGGGGGGGTAACCGTTCACGGTTGGAAATTTGTGTTATCATATCGCAGCTATACTATCAGATGATTGTATAATCTGATAACCAACTGTGTTTTGAATCTTTTTGTTCCACTTGTCAAAGTCGTACCAAACCAAATCCGGTAATTCTTCCGCTAGTTTGTAAACCTCTAATTCTTAAACTCTTTTCATTTTTTTCTAATTTCCAATTTCAAACCGTGAACGGTTACAATATCTTTACATCAGGTAGATTTTTTCTTGACTATTTTTATATTGTCTGGCAGTATTGCAATATTGTTGTGTTTGTCTCAAAAAATATTGAAAAATAAACTTCTAAGATAACATATTAAACATAAATAACATGAAGTTTTTAGAGTCATTATTTTTGGTTATAACCGTTTCTCTTCTCTTAAGTGGATGTACTGTAATGCGTTATGCCACTATTGATGATATTATTCGCCTTGAGGAAGGGATCTCTGATGTCCAGAAAAGCAACATTGCAATCAATGAGATGAAAGATAAGATAAATAATATAATAGAGATGATGGAGGAGAGAGATAGCAAGGATTTCTTAGTATTGGATGAGATAAGAGGTAGTATAAGAAAGGTAGAGAAAAGGATAGATGATCTGAGGAGGGGGAAAGAGGAAAAGGCAGGAAAAAAGAAGGGATATGATGATATCTCTCTTCAGCCAGAGGTGCCAACACTCTTTATACCCAATAAAAATAATAAAAAAACAGATATGAGCGGGGCTAATAATAGGGGAAAGAAGAAGGTCTTGATGGCCAGCTCTGAACCGAATACGATGGATCCTGATGAACTTTATCAACTCGCATACAATGACTTCAAAGATGAAGAGTATGATAATGCTATAAAGAGATTCAGAGATTTTCTGGAGCGTTATAAAGAGAGCGATCTTGCTGATAATGCACAATATTGGATAGGCGAATCTTATTATACCGGAAGGTATTATAAGAAGGCCCTGCTTGAGTTTAAAAAGGTAATTGATGAATATCCTAATGGGAACAAGATTCCTGATGCATTATTTAAATATGGTATGTCATTTTATGAACTTAACGACCTTGATTTAGCCCTTACAGAGTTGAGAAGGCTTGTAAAACTCTATCCTGATAGTGAAATCGTAAGTGTAGCTATAAAGAAGATAGAGATGATTGAAGGGAATAACGAAAAATAAGGAGTCTAACATGAACAAAGAAAAATTTAGGCACATCTTTGTATTTCTTATTACCATTTTAATAGGAGAATTTCTTTGTCTGCCTGCTATAGCTGCTGAGAAGGGCACGACAGAAAAACCCCCAAAAACCCATATTGTAGAGAAAGGTGATACGCTATGGGATATAGCAAACAAATATCTAAAGGATCCATTTGAGTGGCGGGCGATATGGAAGGGTAACAAATATATAGAGGATCCCAATCTTATATTTCCTGGTGATCCTATCGATTTTGTTAAACGCAAGAAGGTTTTGCGTCCCTCAAAGAAGAAAGTGACCCCAAAAAGAAAGATTGTTAAGAAGGTCATACCCCCGCCTGTATCTAAGGTTCCTATTACAACCCTTTCTACTCTGGCAACAGCAGGATATATAGTTGAAGATGAAAGATCTGTAGGGACTATCTTTAGCTCCCCTGAAGAAAAGCTTCTTCTCAGTGAGAGAGATAAAGTATATGTAGATATGGGAAAGAAGGATGTGACACCGGGTAAGAAGTTTACAATATATAAACACATCAGACTGGTCAGGCATCCTGTCACAAATAAGAAGATAGGTCATCTTATAAAGATAGTTGGTGAACTCGAGATCACAGAGGTTCAAGAAGATATGTCGATCGCCTTTATAAGCCAATCATACGATATTATAACAAGAGGTGACAAGTTACTGGAATATCAGGAGATTAAAGTTCCGATGGTCGATCCCAATGAAGAACCTAAAAAAAAGGATATTGATGGATATATTATAGAGACGAAGGATCATAAGATGAACGTCGGTAAAAGGGATGTAGTCTATATCGACTCGGGATTTGAAGAGGGTATCTCACCGGGCGATATATTTGTTGCATATCACAAGGGAGATACGATTGAGAGAAATTTCGCTAAAAATTTACAGCTTCCTAATATCATAATAGGAGAGCTGAGGGTTATCTATGTCAGGGAGAAGACATCAACGGCAATGATTACCAAGAGTACTGATGCCCTGACTATCGGTAATAGGATCGAATATAAATATAGAAGGTAATCCCCTTCCGGGACGTTTATGTCAAGATTGTACCTCATACTGATATTAATCCTTGCCTCTGGATGTGCCACAGAAAGGTATATTGGTCCTACCCATGGTCGCTCAGCAGGCTTTCAGATAGCAACAACAAACGCCTTTAGTAAGGTCTTAAATAAAATCTCCTTTGACCTGTATCAAGGAAAGAGGGTATATATCGAGGTCTTCACACTGACCGAAAGATATGCAGAAAAGAGCCCCGAGGAGGAGTATATCAAGAATTGGATCGCAGAAAAGATAGTACAAAATGGCGGGAGGATAGTGGATTCAGAGACAAAAGGAGATATCAAACTCTCTATTCTTGCAAGATCCATAGGTATTAACAAAACAAGGAGGGATCTGCTGCCGATATATTATGGTGAACTGACAAAAGGGATTGTTGATTTACACATCACAGCATATGACACAAAGAAAAATATCATATTATTTACAGGTGATGAAAAAGACACATCAACCTATAGGGAAGCATACTTCTTTTACATGATTGGTCCATTTGTATTTATAAAGTGAGCTCAGTGTTGTCCGGTTAGAAAATTGCATACTGAAAAATACAACGTCATTAAGTGCCTAAAGTGCCTAAAATGAGCTAAAGTGCCTAAAGT
>QIDP01000028.1 GCA_003229375.1 Nitrospirota bacterium | reverse complement strand
AATTACATCTAAAAATCCTCATACACAGGATCGGGATCACGTATGTAATCGTCAACTGATGGGATATGATCATTATAAGTAACTACTCAGGTGGATAGTCTATAGGTATTTAGCTGAATAGTGAGGAAGAAATATGCGAGATCATACAAAGCTCAGAGCGTTTGTACTGTCCGATGAAGCTGCGATTCTTATCTATCGCGAAACAAAGAATTTCTTTGCGCAGTCCTAACAGACTACAGTCTAAACAACCTGAGTAGTTACCTTTACGATAGATAACCATTTTCATTACTGTCTGGTATATCTGACAACAAAATTATCTTGCTGTCAAGCAAAAAGCAAGATATAATTTAGGTTCTTCAGGGAATAGTGTGGAGAAAAGGTGGGTAGCCGCAGGCTTCAGCCT
Source organism: Nitrospirota bacterium (assembly GCA_003229375.1). Taxonomy (GTDB): domain Bacteria; phylum Nitrospinota; class Nitrospinia; order SZUA-224; family SZUA-224; genus SZUA-224. The sequence continues at coordinate 3,312 of QIDP01000028.1, read as the reverse complement.
GCGGCTACCCACACAAATGTCGGAAGAACCAGTAAAAAGATTGAATATAGAATAGTTGGTATAGTGGTAGAGAAAAAGAAAAAGTACAGATAATCCCCATCTTTAAGATGATACCCACTTGAAATGAGAAAGAACCAAAAAATTCAATAACTTTAGGCACTATTTTTATAATCATGATACCCAAAGAGATTTTACAAAAGATAAGAAGGATTCAGATAACCACATCTCATATAGTTACCGATCTCGTTGCCGGACAATATCACAGTGTCTTTAAAGGCAAAGGAATGGAGTTTGATGAGGTAAGAGAATACCAGCCAGGGGATGATATACGTTCCATAGACTGGAATGTTACTGCCAGGACGGGACATCCTTTTGTAAAGAAATTTATAGAAGAAAGAGAACTCACGGTTATGATCCTCCTTGATACTTCAAGATCAAGTTATTTTGGAACAGTCAAACAACTGAAGAGCCAGTTAGCTGCAGAGATCTGCTCGGTTCTGGCATTTGCCGCTATTCAAAATAATGATAAAATAGGATTGATCATCTTTAGTGACAGGATAGAGAAATTTATTCCCCCAAGAAAGGGACTTTCTCATGTCCTCAGGATTATAAGGGAGGCGCTCTATTTAAAGCCCGCGGGTAAAGGTACGGATATTCCACAGGCACTGGAATATCTTAATAGGGTAACGACCCGAAAGACCGTGAGTTTTATAATCTCGGACTTCTTTGCCCTGGACTTTAAAAAACCCCTCTCCATTGCCAATAAACGTCACGATGTCATTGCTATAACCATTACGGATCCCAGAGAATTTGAGTTTCCAAATGTCGGTATTGTAAGGCTTGAGGATGCAGAGACAGGAGAAGGTTTTCTGATTGATACATCTGATCGCGGCCTAAGAAGGGATTATAATAAGGATTCGCTTAAAAGGTTTGAGGAGATGGCCAGATTATTTCGTTCCATAAAGGTTGACAGTATAGATATCCGTACTGATATACCTTATACACAACCTCTGATCAAATTTTTTAGAATGAGAGAGAGAAGGCAAGCGATGATATGACCTGTCGATCTTCAATTTGTCAAAGTATCCTCATTATTATTATATCTTTATTCAACCTTCCATTTGCTGTCTATTCTCAGGAGACAAAAGGAGACCTGTCTGTAAAGGTAACTGCCGGGGTTGATAAGAGCTCTATCAATATAGGGGATAAGATCAGGTATACTATTACTGTATCGGCTGATAAAGATATAGACATAGAATTTCCGCAATTTGGTGAAAATCTTGCTGGTTTTGCTATTATAGACTTTGGTTCTAAAAAAAAGGGATTCTGGAAAAAGAAGACCTTAATCCAGTGGTATCTGTTAGATACCTATGTCACCGGTAAATATACTATTCCTGCCTCTACAATAAGATATAAATTAAAAGATGCAAAGGAGTGGAATAATATCCGGACAAAAGAGATTCAGATAGAGGTCAAGAGCATTCTGGAAAAAGAGGCAGATGCTGATGACATAAGGGATATAAAATCTCCGGTAAATTTTCCGGTTAAATCAGGCCCCTATATTATAACAGGCGCAATTGTCCTTCTCATTGCCGCAGGTGTATTGGGGGTATTCCTGTTAAAGAAAAGGAAGGCCTCGAAAGATAAGATTCCCTCAATACCTGCGCACGAAGTGGCATATAAAAGACTGCAGGAACTTCAAAATAATAATCTTCCGGGCCAGGGCAAAGTAAAGGAATATTATATCAGGCTCTCAGATATTGTAAGGCATTATTTGGAAGATAGGTTTGCCTTAAAGGCTCCCGAGATGACCACAGAGGAGTTTTTGTTAATGGTGAGAGATTCAACATTATCCTATGAGCACAAAGAGCTTTTACGGAAATTTCTCTCTCACTGCGATATGGTAAAATTCGCAAAATATGGCCCATCTGACCGGGAGATAGATTCGAGTTTTGAGGCAGCAAAGGGATTGATTGACCAAACAAAGACAATTCGGGTTTTTCAATGATTTTTCAAGATCCGTGGGTACTTACATTATTAATATTTGTAGCGCTTCTGCCATATTATACAAAAAGGAGAAGCAGACACCCGAACTTTAGATTTTCATCAGGGGAGCTTGTAAAGGACTGCAAACCCACTCTTAAATTGAAACTTAGCCGGAATCTTGTATTCTTAAGATGCATTGCAATAACCCTTATGATCCTGGCGCTGGCAAGACCCCAGTCTCTTATTGAAGAATCAAAGATAGAGTCAGAAGGGATAGATATAGTCTTAGCGATTGACTGTTCAACAAGTATGCTGGCCGAGGACTTTAAACTTGGGGGACAACGTCGCAACAGACTTGAAGTTGTTAAGGATGTTGTTAAAGATTTTATTAAAGGGAGAGCTAACGACAGGATCGGGATAGTTGCCTTTGCTTCATGGGCCTACACAATTTGTCCCCTGACACTTGATTACGGCTGGCTTTTACAGAATATAGAAAGGATAGAGATGGGGATGATTGAAGATGGGACAGCCATTGGTTCCGGGATAAGCTCTTCTCTAAATAGATTAAAGGACACAAAGGCAAAGGGCAAGGTAGTTATCTTGCTTACAGACGGGAGGAACAATGCAGGAAATATATCGCCACTTACTGCAGCAGAAGCTGCCAGGGCCGTAAATATTAAGGTGTACACTATAGGCGCCGGCACAAAGGGGCTTGCCCCATATCCAATGAAGGATTTCTTTGGAAATATAGTGTATCGACCTATAAAGATAGATATAGATGAGGATACCCTGATGAAGATAGCTTCAAAGACCAATGCAAAATACTTTAGAGCGACTGATACCGGATCTCTTAGAAAGATATATGAAGAGATAGACAGACTGGAAAAGACCCCGATTGAAGAATCCGGTTTCGTGCAATACAATGAGTTATTCTGGATATTCCTGATTCCGGGTTTGGTTGTATTATCTATAGAAATTATATTATCGAATACTATTTTTAAAAAAATACCATAATGCGTTTTGACTCTATTCATACAATACATCTATTTTGGCTTGTTATCTTTATAGGCATATTCTACGTTTGGGCCTTTAAGAGAAGAAAAAAGGCAATTGAGGCATTTGTTCAGAGATCATTATTGCCTGATATGGCCTCTTCCTTAAGTACAAAAAGACAGAGATGGAAGGCGATTCTCATCATTGCAGCAATCTCTTTCAGCCTTTTATCATTGATGAGACCACAGTGGGGGTTTCATTGGGAAGAGGTTAAAAGAAGGGGACTTGATATACTGATCGCCATAGATACCTCAAAAAGTATGCTTGCAAATG
>QIDP01000110.1 GCA_003229375.1 Nitrospirota bacterium | reverse complement strand
GGGCACGAATTTGCAGTTAAAATTTAAATGATGCCAATGCGAATTCTTATATTTGCGTGACGGTTATGGCTTTGCGAAAATCGGTGTTTAAGGTATAGATTTTCAGATAATTTATTATCTGAAAATCTATACCTCCATATCAGGAAGGCCATACCTATTATCAGTATCAATGGCTGTCCAATGATAATCATTGGTAACAGATCAAGATGTAATAGTATCAGAATAGTGATTATCATGGCGATGGCAGCAAAGGAATAGATGATACATATCAGGCCAAGTATCCACCTGATCTCTGGAAAGGTCCTTCTTCCACGGTCATCTGCCTCTGAGAGGTATCTCCCCACTATGATAGCTATAGCCGGGGAGGAAGGGAGGAGATAGCGGCTATGTTCGATCCTGAAGATGGCAAAGAAGATCAAAACCGTCAGTGCCCAGATAATAAAGAAGAGTATTGGCTGGTTCTCTTTCTCAAAGATTCTCTTTCTAAGAGAGAATATCCTGACCATGGCTGCGATGAGGAATAGTGACCATGGAAAATAATACCGTATCATTGCAAAGGGATAGTAAAGGGTGAATTTGGATTTGGGAAACATCCTTTCTACCCCTTCTGTATATATTATCTGGTTCAAATAATCCATACCATGGAGTCTTAACATAATTACAAACCATGGAAGTGCAATCAATAAGAAGATCATAATGCCACCAGGTATATACATCCTTCTAAGAATAGTATAGTTCTTTGTCATAATTATAAATATGCCGACTATCAGTATAGGAAGTATGAATCCTACATGCCCCTTGGCAAGTGTAGCCAGTGCCATAGATACATAGAAGAGAAAGAAATACTTCTTCGAATCCCCATTTTTTTCAAAGAGAAAGTAACCCCTGATAAACGAGAAGAGGGAGAGGGCAATAAAAAAAGATAATGTCATATCAGTATAAGCCAACCTGGCCTGAAGAAAATATATATAACTGGCCGGCAGGATCAGCGCTGAGCATAAGGCCGTCTTTCTACTAAAGAAGATATTTGTTGTAAAGTAGGTTATCAGTATACCAAGTGATGCAAAGATGGCTGCCCATATCCTGGCAGAGTACGGGCTTATACCTAACACCTTATAGGAAGATGCTACCAGCCAATACTGGAGTATAGGTTTTTGGAATCGTTTTTTACCATCAAAGATGGGGGTAATCCAGTCCCCTGACTCAACCATGTTTCTTCCGGATTGTGCATAGAATTGTTCATCGGTATGAAACATTGCAATTTCATCCGAGCTAAAGGAAAAAAGGATGCAGAATATCAGGAAAGAGAGTATCACTAAAAACAAGGTTTTCATACTTATTCTGTAACCGTTCACGGTTTGAAATTGGAAATTGGGTAATAGTTCACCCCCACCCTAACCCTCCCCCCTCAAGGGGGAGGGGACCATCAAAGAAAAAAAACTATCAAATTCCCTCTAAAATCCCCCCTCCCCTGGCGGGAGGGGGTTAGGGGGAGGGGGTGCTGAACTATTACCTAATTTCCAATTTCAGTGTTCTGTGAACGCTTACCTTTTTTCCTATAAATAAATGTCAGATTCCTTAGATAGACAAATGAGCCTATACTCTGACCAAGGATAAAGACCGGATCTTTTCTGTATATAACATATGTAAGGAGTATCAAGCTCCCTCCTATGCTGAAGTACCAAAAGGCTACAGGAATAACACTCTCTCCCCTCCTCTCTGAGGCCAGCCACTGCACAAAAAACCTCATAAAGAATAGAAATTGTCCCACAAGACCTATTATGATCCAGATATCCACCTCATCAATCCTCTTTTATTATTTCATAATCCAATCTTCTTTCCCTCATCCATCTTACTGCCAGCAGATCTATAAATGATCTAAATATCCTATTCCGTATATTATATTTTGTCTTTCCATATCTCCTTGGGAAGTGATTAACCTTTATCTCTACAACGCTGAAACCCTCCATCCTGAGCAGCGTTGGGAAAAAACGGTGCCATCCCATCAAAGAGTTTCAACCTGTTAAGGCACTCCCTCCTGTATGCCTTTAGGGAGCAGCCTGTATCGATAAGAATATCCTTACTCAATCTGTTCCTCACATAGTTTGCTACCTTAGAAGATATCCTCTTTATAAATGGATCATTCCTCTTAAAACGCCAGCCGCATACCACATCATATTCCTCTATCTTCTCTAACAGCAATGGTATGTCAGCAGGGTCATTCTGCATATCAGCATCCATTGTAATTACCACATCACCCCTTGCGGCCTTGAATCCTGCCTCAAAGGCCGCAGTCTGTCCATAGTGCCTGCAAAAACGAATAATTTTAACATTAGGATTATCTGTAGATATCTCTCGCAGGGCACAATAGCTATTATCTGTACTCCCATCATCCACAAAGATCAGTTCATAGCTCTTGCCTATCTTTACCATGCTCTCCTTAATCGATGCAGTAAGGGGTAATAGACTTTTCTCTTCGTTATAGAGGGGAATAACAATGGATATGGATGGATTATTACTATTGATCATTAGACTATTAACTTAGGACTCGCCCAAAAATAATTTCACATTTTTGCATCTCATCTTCAGATCTTCTTTGATCTGTCCACAATGGAGCACGGACAAACAAGTTTGTCCATGCCACCCACATTTTTTCACCCTTCACCCTTCACCCTTCACCCTTCACCCGGGCTGACCCTTAAGGTCAGCCCTTTCCCTCAACCACAAAAGGTATAGACATGATGAAATATAATAGCATACATACCTCTGAATCATAGAAGTTCACCTCAAACAAGCCTGCCGTCAGAAACCCCGCAACAGCGGCAAAACTTCCTACAACAAGGGATCTCTTTTCTTTCTCATCTATTCCTATACCTCTTAGAATAGATAATGTCTTAAGTAGATAAACCACCCATATACTTATCCATGATGCCAGACCAATCAAACCACTATCAGCCGCTATTTGAAGTAGATTATTGTGCAGACCTCCGTGACTTTTCATTGCCTCAGGGATCTTATATTTCGGAAATACCTCTTTTACACATCCAAAACCGCATCCGGTCAGGGGGTAATCCCTGATTATACCTAAGCCACTCTCCCACATATAAAGTCTTTCACTATTTGTTGGATCCTTTAGATCAATAGTGCTGCTGATACGCTTGCTGATAGTGAGAGGAGAGATGATCAGGAGCAAGACTATTATCAGAGGAATGATGACTGTCAACCATTTATTCTTCAGAAATAAGACAACGAATAGACCGCTTAGCAGTCCTATCCATGCATTTCTGGTAAGTGTGAGAAAGAGACAGGAGGTAATAATAATGATAAGTATCGGCAGCCACCACTCCTTCTTTAGGGCCGGACTAAATACCACTCTTGATATTGCAATCAAATCAACGAGCATCAAGAGACCGGCAAATGTCATATAAATACTCATTGTCCCCTCTACACGTGTGGAAAGTGATATGCCATTCTGAACCGCCTGAAAAAAACCGTAAAAAGACATAACACCGGCAACTATTACGAGGATCTTCACAAGAATACTTACCTCTTTCAATCCCTTCAGGTTGTTTAAGAAGAGGAAAAATATGATTATCTGCAAAAGCTTCTTGAAATGGATGAGACTCATACCAATATCTATGGAGGTAATAACGGACAAGATTGAGGCAAGGATAAATATCAGGAAAGGTATACCCAGGTGGGTCTTTACATCCTTGATTCCCCCCTTTATATAGAGACTCGAAAACCATGCAATGGCTGCCAGACCAATACTAATCTGGGCTATACTTATGGATACTAATGAAGATATAATAAATAGTATAAAGAAAACATGGATTATCATATCGAAATTAACTGTTTTTTGCTCAGATAATGTCTCTGTTTTCATCAACAGTATCTCCTTAATATTGTTTCATCTTTATTATTTCATTATAAATATTTAAGGTTTTTTCTATTTGAACCTCGTCAGTAAATTCCTCTGCCCTTTCTCTGGCCTTTTTCCCCATTTGGTATCTTCGAGTTTCGTCAAACAATAATTTAATGTTTGCCACAATTTCTCTCGGATTATCAGGTCTATCTATAATCAAACCATTTTCTCCATGGGTTAATATTTCTGATGCACCACACATTTTGCTTGTTATTACAGGAATCCCGCAAGCCATTGATTCAAGAACGCTCAGACCGAAAGGCTCATATAGAGTTGGAAGGACATATACATCCGCGGCACAATAAAAATCTTCAATTCTCTCTTTTACACCTGCAAAGATTATTTTATCTCGAAGCCCCAGCTTTTTATGGATCTTTAAATAAGCTTTATTATTTCCTTTTCCAACTATGAGCAATTTTACATTTTCTTTATCCAGATAACAAAGACTTTTTATTAAAAACGAAAGCCCCTTCCTTTCAAAACCGCTTCCCACAAATAATATCAAAAAATCCTTTGGATCTATCCCATACTCGGCTCTAATATACCTTCTGCAATCTATTACATTTCGTGGATGAAATCTATTAATATCCACTCCATGATAGATAACCTCAATATCTGTTTCAGGAATATTATAGTTCTCCACGATTTCTTTTTTGCTCCTTCTGGAGACTGCAATAATTTTTTTATAGTTCCTCTTCATGAATAAGATTTTCTCTAAATAAGGTATAAGATGATGGAGTGGATTTATTTTTATTAAGATTTTTTTTAGTGATGAAACATGCTTATTGCGATTTTTTAGCCATATCTTATGACAGCCATCGCTTGCAAGATAAATATCTTTGTAAATTATCCTATCATTAGTATGGATAATTTCGAATTTATATCTTGAGATAATTATATGAGAAAAAACAACAAAACTGATGAGTTTCAAAAGAGAGAGCCCTTTTATCATAGGAATATAATGGAAATGTACTTTTCTGTCTTCCTCTTTATCCCATTGATTGGCAAAAACATGGACTTCATACCCTTTTTCAATAAGGTTATTGATGAAATCTGCAGCGTATCTTCCTGCTCCACCATGGATAGTAAATTTTTTCTGGACGAATGCAATTTTCAATTACCTAAATCCTTCCATTTTTTTGGCTCTTCTCCCAATTACTACGGTACAGGTAGAGGTATCGGGATAGGATCACTAGCCTGAAAGATTTTAAGTATGAAGTATTTAA
>QIDP01000190.1 GCA_003229375.1 Nitrospirota bacterium | reverse complement strand
AGACTATCTTATTCCAAGCTTTTGGCAAAGTATCTTTTAATTTGTTTTGTCTCTGTCTACTTTGATATATTGCCTCTGAGTTTTGAATTGCTTTGCCGGTGCTAATATTATCTTTATAAAGATAATCTATAAATTTGGAAACTATATCTTTTGTTTCTTGTTGGTGAATATCAATTGTATAAAATTTTCTTTGTTCCCAATTTCCTTCATATAAAGGAAGATAAAATTCCCAAGTTATACCATTGGTTAAAATGGAAAGGTTAATTCCTTCTTTAAAAGAATAGTTCAGTAATTGCTCCTGATGTTTTTCTAATTCTTCTCCTATTTTTTTTACTTCTATAAAAACCTTGTTGACATCATTGATTCTTAATGAAAAATCAACCCTTTTTCCTGCTATAGAATACTCTGGTATTATCTCATTAACATTGAAGGGATCCCAGCCAAGAATATTTAATAATTTTAAGACTATAGCCTGCTTTGTTTTCGCCTCATCAAGGCATGTAATGTTTTTATCTCTTTTTAGATCTTCAATTGTTAATTTTAATTGATCTCGCATTTTATTAATAGGTCAAAATTACCTTTGATTTTCTTTGCCTAACTGCTTTTTAAAAGCAGTTAGTGTATTTCTCATGAGTAGGGCGATTGTCATCGGACCGACCCCGCCGGGGACAGGTGTTATAAGTGATGCCTTTTTAACCACCTCATCAAAATCGACATCCCCTGTTAATTTATTGTCAAGACGGTTCATCCCAACATCGATTACTACTGCTCCATCCTTTACCATCTCCCCTTTAACGAATCTTGGTACCCCTATTGCTGCCACAAGGATATCTGCCTCTCTGGTGATCTTCTCTATGTCTTCTGTCCTGGAATGGCAGATCGTAACAGTGGCATGTCGATGCATGAGCATCAATGCAGTCGGTTTCCCGACTATATTGCTCCTTCCAAGTATAACAGCCCTTTTTCCTTTGATCTTCACATCGCTGCGATCGAGGAGCTCGATAATACCGGCAGAGGTACATGGTACAAGGTGTGCGGTATTAGCTACCAGCTTACCCATATTTTGGGGATGGAAGCAATCTACATCCTTCTCAGGATTGATGCTCTCCAGGATCAATCCTGTATCAATATCTTTAGGTAAAGGGAGTTGAACCAGTATCCCGTGTATTTTTTCATCCTGATTGAGCCATTGGATCGTTTTGAGGAGGTCCTCTTGAGGTGTATGGTGGCCCATGCGATACTCAAAGGATTCTATCCCTGTTGCCTCACAGGCCTTTTTTTTATTGCGGACATAGATTAGAGATGCAGGATCATCTCCTACAAGGACTACTGCCAATCCCGGGACACTGCTTCCCCTTTTTCTCAGATCCTTTATCTCTTCTGCTATCTCTTCTTTAATCTGTGTGGATATCCTTTTTCCATCAATGATCTCTGCTGTCACTATTTCTCTCCTCCGAATTTTGGATTTTTGTCATTTGATATTGTGTATCCGTTCACAGTTCACGGTTACCATTTTACATTGAAGTTCAGCTATGTCTTCTGATAGGTAAACTATCACAGGATATCGGATAGAGCATCTTATGTCAACTTTGAAATTTAAAATAAATTTTAGCTGGAATTTATTTTGCTAACAAAGTAAACTTACCCTCATGAACCAATCGAAAATCGCAGTAAAGTTAGATCAGACGATCTCCGGAGCGAGAGACTATCTCCTCTCCCGTCAGAACCATCAAGAGGGATACTGGGTCGGAGAACTTAGATGTGATGTCTCTGTTACTGCTGACTATATATTCCTGAAACATGTCTTTGGTAAACTCCCCGGGGTAAGAATAGATAAGGCAATTGCCTGGATACTTCACAACCAGCTTGATGACGGTGGATGGTCTATATATCCGGGAGGGAAGAGCGAGATAAATGTATCTGTGAAGGCATACTTTGCTTTAAGGGTATGCGGGATGTCTCCTGAAGAAGATTTCATGAAAAAGGCAGAAAAAAAGATAAAGGCGTTAGGAGGTATAATGAAGACAAATACCTTCACCCGTATCCTGCTGGCACTCTTTGGAGAGTATGAATGGGATTGGCTCCCTCCCATGCCGATCGAGATGATCTTATTTTCAAAGAGATTTTATTTTAACCTCTACGAAATAGCCTATTGGTCACGTACCATTATCATCCCCTTGCTTATAATTATAGCCAAAAGATCTGTGTTTAGATTAACCGACCGGAACGTCCTTGAGGGACTTTATAATGAGAGATATGAAGAAAGGAAATTTGAGATACTACCAATTGAAGAGAGACTTAATTTCTTTAATCTTTTCATTAACAACATCTATAGCAGAATAGATACAACACTCAAATTGCTTGGAAGAACAAGCTATAAACCCTTCAGAAAGGCAGCTATCAGGAGTGCAGAGAATTGGATCATAGAGAGATTGGAACGTAGCGGAGGATTGGGCGCCATATGGCCGGGTATGTTCAACTCTTTCTTTGCCTTTAAATCGCTTGGATATAAAGATACCGACTCCCCCATAACAAATACGATGAGACATATAGAACAACTGGTTGTTGAAACAGATAATTTCTTAAGGGTGCAGCCATGTCTTTCACCTGTGTGGGATACAGCTATCTCTGTAAATGCGCTGATCTCTTCCGGTTTACAAAGGGATCACCCTGCATTGATAAAGGCCGGCACATGGCTCCTTGGCAGACAAACCACGTTACCGGGAGATTGGCATAGAAAGGTCCGGGATGTCGAAAGCGGAGGATGGTATTTCCAGTTTGAAAATGAGTTTTACCCTGATGTAGATGATACGGCAATGGTTATTATGTCATTGAAGGATATAGCCTTTTCAGATAATTCCACCTCACAAAAGGCAATTAAAAAGGGTTTGGCATGGCTTGATGCTATGCAAAATACAGATGGAGGATGGGGGGCATTTGATAATACAAACATTATAAAGGACATCTTAAATCAACTCCCGTTTGCCGACTTTGGCTCCATACTTGATCCATCGACCAGCGATGTAACAGGGAGGTCCCTGGAGGCAATGGGGAAATTAGGATTTAATATCTCGGATGAAAAGGTAAAACATGCTGTTGAATTCCTTAAAGATGAGCAGGAAAGAAGCGGTGCATGGTATGGAAGATGGGGTGTTAATTATATATACGGCACATGGTCAGTCATGAGCGCTTTGAAATCTGTGGGGTTTGATATGAACAACAATATAATGATAAGAAGAGGTGTAGAGTGGCTAAAGAGTCACCAGAATCAGGATGGTGGTTGGGGAGAGGGCCCGGAATCCTATAAAAATATAGAAGTTGCAGGGATTGGCAAATCGACCCCATCACAGACATCGTGGGCAATTATGGCGATTATTGCGGCCGGTGAAGCAAGATGCGATGAGGTCATAAAAGGGGTCAAATATCTTGTTGATTCACAAAATAGTGAAGGCAGATGGGAAGAAGAGGCGTTTACAGGCACAGGATTCCCGAACGTTTTTTATCTCGGATATGAGATGTACAGTATATATTTTCCTTTAATGGCCCTTGGCAAATTTTTGTTTCTTGGGTAATCCTTTTATAATTAAAGCTTTATTTAAATTTTTAGGTTGCTATTGTCGAATCACAAAAAAAAAGCAAAAAACGTTTGACAAACTATGTTCTTTCATATATAATGAAAAAATCTCAAAGTCATATAAAGAAAAGAGAGGAGGGAGAGAATTCGGGAATTCTTTCAGCTTTTCTTTCAAACTACTGTTTTAAATCTGCTGTTGTATTAAGATTGCATAATAATAAAAAGGAGGACATTATGAAAGGGAAGGGTCTTTTCAGGAATGTAGTAATAATAACAGCAATA
>QIDP01000102.1 GCA_003229375.1 Nitrospirota bacterium | reverse complement strand
TAACGGCCACCTTTAGGTGGCTCATGGTTTTTAATCCGCTTTGAGCGGTTCACATATTCAAGCCTCCAGCTTTGCTGGAGGTATCTGACTACCGCAGAGACACAGCATAATATCAAATATCAAAATATACATTTTAAAAGTAAGTTATAGACAAGCATCTTTAAAGTAATTTCGCATGGTTAGAGTATGTTGGGATTTATTTTCTGAACGACTTTATTTTTTCTTTTGCCGCCTTAACCTTATGATAATAAAAGCAAAAGAAAAAAATCCAGGCATACTCTATGTTCACCGGGAATTGCTGCAATCGAAATTAATTTGTTGACTTCTGTATCAAAATAATGTAATAGAAGATCATTGAATAGAATTTGGAGATAGCCTTGCCAGAAAAGATATTAAAGGAAACCAAAAATCTCGATGGGGTGTCTGCTGCCTCAGGCTATGAGAATCTTTTTCACCATCTCTTTGATGAATTAAGGTTACTTAACCTCCGACTCCTGAGAGAGTTAAGGGTAAGACAAAGAACGAATAAGGTAGACAGAGACACGAGTGGATTATTCGTATCTGAAGAAGAGGTTGTATCAATGCTGAATTCCTCTCTTAAAACAGAACCTGTCTATCCGGATGCACCTGAGATTGAATCAATTAATAGAATGATAGAGGAGGTTAGCAAGGATATAGCACAAAGGCTGTCAAACACAGATAATGCCAATTTCCCGTTGCTAAGGCTGGCAAGGACATTCGGGCTGATGCCTCTTGAACTTGACATATTAATTATGGCCCTTGCGCCTGAAATTGACAAGAGATATGAGAGAGTTTATGCCTATTTCAATGATGACTTAACAAAGAAAGCCCCCTCTGTAGGCCTTGTCCTTGATATTCTATCCGGCAATGCAGGGGACAAATTAACAGGATGGCAATTCTTTGCCCATAATGCATCTCTTCTTCATTTCAACTTTATTTGTTTTACTGATACTCATGAGGACGGTTCATCCCTGAATCATAGGTTTATGCTTGATGAGCATATCAAAAGGTTTATACTGGGTGATAATGGGCTTCATGCAAGCCTGTCAGAGATTGCACAGCTCTATTATCCGGACAGGGTTGTACCGGATGGCAGCATTCAGAAGGATGTAAAGGAGAAAATTATACATCTACTTAGCAAAAAGGATAAAAATATAGGCAGACCTGTCTTCTGGTTTTATGGAAAGGCAAAGGAAGAGAAAGAGGCTACAGCGCTGGCAATATGCAAAGAGATTGACATACCCCTATTGATAGCAGACCTTGAAGATATCTTTTTTGAGTCTGATCAGAGGTCAGTTATAAAGAATTTGTTTCGTGAGGCAGCTCTTCAATCTGCCCTGGTATTTCTTAGCGGTGGAGACCGTCTCTATGGTGAAGATGAAAAGTCTGAACTTCTGAAAAGAACCATATTAAGGACTATAAACGAAATCTCATGGATTACATTTATAGGCGCAGATACCCTATGGATGCCAGAAGATACAGATGGAAGATATCAGTGGTATCCCTTTGAATTTAAGATGCCCGGATATGCTGAAAGAAAGAGAATCTGGCTTAATACACTCAATGGAAGTAAGGTGTCAGAATCTGATATTGATACTATTTCAGGCAGGTTTAACTTTAGCAAAAGCCAGATAAAAAACGCTGTCTTGTATGCAAAGCGGTTCCTGAATGGAGATGAACTCACACTTGACAGGATTTATAATGCCTGTAGTATGCAATCCAATCAAAGGTTGAGTATTTATTCAGCAAAGGTGACCCCTCATTATACATGGAATGATATTGTCCTCCCGGAGGATAAGATGAGGCAGCTAAGGGAGATATGTAACTATATAAAACATAAACATCTTGTTTATTTTAAATGGGGATTTGAAAAAAAGCTTGCCCTTGGCAGGGGATTGAACATACTCTTTTCCGGCCCTTCAGGCACCGGTAAAACAATGGCCGCAGATATTATCGCTAAAGATCTCAAGCTTGAGATGTACAAAGTAGACCTTTCTTCTGTTGTGAGTAAATATATAGGAGAGACAGAGAAGAACTTAGGTCGCGTCTTCAAGGAAACCTCATCCGGAAATGCAATCTTGTTTTTTGATGAAGCTGATGCCCTTTTTGGCAAAAGGAGCGAGGTAAAGGATGCCCATGACAGATATGCAAATATTGAAATCAATTATCTCCTGCAGAAGATGGAAGAACACGAAGGCATTGTTATCCTTGCTACAAATCTCAGTAAAAATATTGATGATGCCTTTTTGAGGAGGATACATTTTAACGTTGAATTTCCATTCCCTGATGAAAAACAGAGGGAGTTGATATGGAGAAAAATTTTTCCGAAAGAGGTCCCGCTTTCAAAGGATATAGATTACAGATTTTTTTCTGAGAGATTGAAGCTTGCAGGTGGAAATATCAAGAATGTTGCCTTAACCGCAGCATTTTATGCTGCAGAGGAGTCTTCAGATATACAGATGCGTCAAATTGTTCTCGCTGTAAAACGGGAATACCAGAAGATAGGTAAGACCTTTGTTAAGGCAGACTTTGAACCTTATTATGAGTTTATGGAATAAGAAGCGGCATAAAGGGGAATTTTTAGGAGAAATAGAGTGGGAAGTCTTACAGTATTAAGAGATGTTAATGAAACCATTAGAAAACTGCTTAAACAGAATATTTCTGAACTTTCAGATGAAAATTCGATCATCTTTGATTCTCCGGGAGAGATTGAGTCAACGACAACACCAAGGCTTTCAGTCTTTTTATATAATATCTCTGAAAACAGTTACTTAAGAAATACTGAGCCTGAACCTGTTAACCTCAATCAGATGCAATATCCACCTATTACCCTTGACCTTTACTATATCTTTACTCCTTATGCCCAAAACAGAGAAACAGAACTTATAATTTTAGAAGGTCTTATGCAGACGCTCTATGATAATTCCGTATTCAGAGGTGATATTCTTCAAGGAAATCTAGCAGGAAGCGGGAATGAAAAGATAAGGGTTACACCTAACAATCTTACGCTCGATGAGTTAAATAAACTGTGGAGTATATTTCCCAATAAGGCATTTAAACTTTCAGTATCTTACATGCTTACTCCTGTAAAAATTCCATCGGTTAGAAAGAGAGATATCACAAGGGTTGTTGAGAAGGACATTGCCTTTTATTCTATGGAGCATTCAGATGAAACTTCTTGAAAAGAGAAAGACAAGGCTATCCATGGCTATTTTGCCCAGGGATGACTTTTCCCCTGAAGAGGGGATAAAGGGGGATTACGAAATCAGATTAAAGGGAAACGGACGGCATCCTCTAAAACACAGAACAGGTTATTTTCTTTTTCTGGATTTGCCGGAGGGAAAACACACAATCATAACAGAAAGCAGGTTTTATATTACAACCGGGATTGAGATTGACACTAATGAACTCAATCCTAAAATGCCTGTGACCGAGATGACACTTAAACCAAATTCGGACTATCCTTTCCCCCCGGAGGCCACCTTGATCAAAGGGACGATAACCGACCCGGAAGGTAACCCTGTGTCAAATGCCAGAGTCAGGGTTAAAAAAAGGGATGAATCTACTACAACAGATAAAAATGGAAGTTTTGTTCTCTATTTCAAAGGGATTCAAGGGGATAAATTGAAAGTAAAATTATTTATAGAAAAAGAGGGATTCAAGAAAAAGAGGCGAACTTATACGATTAACAAAGGCAAAACAAAAGAGGTTTCAATTACATTAAAACCTAAATAGTGCCTGACCGAAAACCTGTGTCTGAACCAAAACTGCCCGGGTACAAGGCGCATGAAAATGAAAATTTTGTAACCGGAGTGTATTCAAATACATGAGGATTACAAAATTTTCATGCAACGCAGTAGATGGGTAGTTTTCGTTCAGACACTAAAGAGTAATTATGAAAGGAGGTGTATAAT
The DNA here is from genome assembly GCA_003229375.1 of Nitrospirota bacterium. Classification (GTDB taxonomy): domain Bacteria; phylum Nitrospinota; class Nitrospinia; order SZUA-224; family SZUA-224; genus SZUA-224. The sequence continues at coordinate 2,108 of QIDP01000102.1, read as the reverse complement.
ATGCCTGTTACTATCAAGAACAGACTGAACCAGCCCGTGCTCATAAATGTAAAGGGAAAGAACCCCTTACACTTACTGGCCAGGGGCATTGCAGAAGTTTCAGAAAAGGACTTGGAATCTTCCCAGCTCAAGACCCTCATATCAAGGGGAGATGTCAGTATTCGTACTGCTGAGAAGCCCAAGGGGGCTGAGGGAAAGCCAAAAGCCAGAAAAAGTGAATAATAAATTTGTGAAAGGAGGTAAAAAATTATGGGCGAATATCTATCACCTGGAGTTTATGTAGAAGAGGTCCCATCCGGGGCCAAGCCTATCGAGGGGGTTGGGACATCAACCGGCGCCTTTGTGGGAATTACCCGGAAGGGACCGGTAGGAAAAGCAGTGCTGGTCACAAACTGGACCCAGTTCGTCAATACTTTCGGAGGCTTTATTGCCGATGGTTATCTTGCATACAGTGTTTACCAGTTCTTCAATGAAGGCGGCACCAGGTGCTATGTGGCTAGGGCCCTGGACGACACTGCAACAAGCGCATCTGTTCAAGACAACCTCATGGACAGAGCAACCCCTGCTGTAGCCACACTTTCAGTAGAGGCGGTTGACCAGGGAGATTGGGGTAATGACATTACAGTAGAGATATCAGACGCCTCCAAAGACCCTGATAAGCTCTTTAAACTGACGGTAAAATATTATAATACTGTGGAAGTCTTTGATTTGCTCTCTATGGAGGAGTTGACAGGAGCTGGGAATCCCAACCCTGACCATGTGGAGACAAGGATCAATGAAATCTCAAAACTGATCAAGGTAGAGGATCTGGATTCCTTAACCCCTGCACATGGAGACAGGCCGGCAACGGGTTCTTTTAACCTGACAGGTGGTCTTCAGAACCTTCAGGACGCAGATTTCGTCGGCACTGAGGCCAACAAGAAGGGCCTCCACGCCTTCGATTCCGTGGATAACATCAACATAGTTGCTATACCTGACAAGCCTGGCGACAGGGAGGTCATTATATCAGGTTTTACTTACTGTCAGAACCGAGGAGACTGCTTCTTTGTAGCTGATCCCCCCTTTGGACTGAAACCTCAGGGAGTACTAGCCTTTAAAGAAGGGGACGCTTCTTATGGTATAGGAGAATTTGCTGGAAATGCCTTTAATTCATCCTTTGGCGCCCTATACTATCCCTGGATAAAGGTTATGGACCCACTTACAGGGACGAACAAGCTGACCCCGCCATCAGGTGCCATAGCTGGCACCTATTCTTTTACAGATGTAAGTAGAGGGGTGCATAAGGCCCCTGCAGGGATCACTGAAGGGTACCTCAACTCTGCCATGGCAATAGAGACAATAGTCACTAAAGGGGAGCATGATACCTTAAATCCTGAAGGAATAAATGTTATACGTTCCTTTCCAGGAGCAGGGATATGTGTCTGGGGCGCAAGAACCCTTTCTGCTGATTCTGAATGGAAGTATATAAATGTCAGAAGATTGCTGCTTTTTATTGAGGAATCTATTGATGGAGGAACCCAGTGGGTCGTCTTTGAGCCTAATGATCCATCTCTGTGGGGATCGGTCAAGAGGAATCTGACAGCATTTCTTTTACGGGTCTGGAGAGATGGTGCATTGTTCGGGCTTACCCCAGATGAGGCATTTTTTGTAAAGGTTGATGCTGAGAATAATCCGCCGGAGGTTAGGGATGCCGGACAGTTAATCATCGAAATAGGGGTGGCACCTGTAAAACCGGCTGAATTTGTCATAATCAGGATAAGCCAGAAGACATTAACAAAATAATTTACAAACACAAAAATGAAAGGAGGAACTCAATATGGCGGGAGAAAGGACTGATCCTTACAGAAATTTTAGATTCAGGGTTGAGATTGACGGCATAACGACTGCTGGATTTGCTGATGCGACAATCCCTGATTCAACTACAGACCCTGTTGATTACAGGGAGGGCACTGATCCTACACACCAGAGAAAACTTTCAGGTCTCACGAAATACGGAGGTATAACCCTTAAAAAGGGGCTTACAGATTCGCTGGAACTATATGAGTGGAAAAAACAGATTGAACAGACAGGTGCGGCAAAGGCAAGAAAAAATATTTCTCTTATATTAA
>QIDP01000021.1 GCA_003229375.1 Nitrospirota bacterium | reverse complement strand
TTTTTTTAAGGATGGGATATTTTAGAACGGAATAATAACTTTTATGTCCGGGAGCTTCTCAAAATCCTTCTTGTTTTCTGTAACGATTTCCGTTAAATCATTTTCCTTCATACAAGCCGCAATCACTGCATCCCATAAATGAATTTCATATTTAGAAACAAGGTTAACAGCATTCAAAAATGTATCTACATCTCTGTCGATAATCCTCCAATTGTCTGATTTCAGGAAGTCCTCCACAATAGTCCTTGCTTCTGCAACATCAATCGGATTCTCAACTTTTTTAGTTATAACAACGAAGAATTTCATAAGGTTTTGCAGGCAAATAACTCCTCCGCCTTCTTTCCAAATTTGTATTAGAAGGTCTCTTGAAGCCTTGTGCTTATTGCCTTCAGAGGTATCGTAAGCATATACAAGTATGTTAGTGTCAATTAGCTTATCTGTCATACAAATCCTCACGTCTTGAGTAAAGTTTTTTTCCTAGATAAAAACCTTTATCAAGAAATTTTTGCTGCCTCTCTTTTATTTCTTCTTGTACTTCCTTGTTCATAGTTTTTAATGTGACAAGAGTTAGTGTTCCAATAGGAAGATCTATCTTTTCCTTAAGACGTATTACATTACCTTCAACTATACCTTTATAAACCTTTTTCAAAGCCTTCCCTCCTTTCTGAACAAAACTCTCATTTCATCTCTTCTTTATGCCTCTTTGGCGGCATGATGGTTTCATCTTACTTCAGCAGCACCAGACCAATAAAGTCAGGCTTATCTTCTTTGTGCTTCAGGGTGCTTATCTCCCAGCCATTATTTTTCACAGTCCTGTATACATCTATCCCGCATGCCTCCATGGATGGCCGCGCCTTGTCCGGATAATGGCATCCATTCTCTATATCACAGCTTTCACAAAGTGTGCATGGTCCGGCCCCCATTCCAAAGCTCTTATGATATCCCTTTAACAAAAACCGCCTCTCCAATTCAGAGACCATATATCTGATACGCCAGCTCTGATCACTTCTTATCATAAGAACCTCATTGTATTCATCAAGTATCTCCCATACTTCTTCCAGGGGAGGAGAGTATGGTGGACATGTAAGGAGAGTGCCATATCTCTTACACCCATATTGACATTTCAATCTTACCCAGTTAGCAGTTACTATTGTCTCTGTCAAGATTATCCTGGCATCAAGGGCCCCAATATCTATTGCCTCACCTACTATATCCTCGTCCTTTAACCTCCGTTGCGGAAGTCTCCTTACTTTGCTATTGTATTTATCTTTCATAACATCACCTCATTTAGTAATAGTTCAGCTATTTTTTACAGGATAACAGGATATTTTTAAATCCTGTTTATTATTTTTCAGAGCCTTAATTACCCTTCTCAAGAATAGAAAGGATATCCTCAAATGAATCTATCAGTATAGAATTAAGTATCTTGAATTTATCATTACTTTTGTAATCTTTACAGAGGTCCCCGCCTTTACAAATATCCATAGTCCTCTGGCAGATATCTGTAATATGATCCTGCAGAATACCTACACGTGTATCAGAGATATTATATTTTATCTCATAATCGTCAGAATTAATACTATCAATCTTCTTGCTAAGAGGCACCCCTCTATATACTATCACACTATGGTAAAGGAGATGAGCTGTCACAGATGGCGATGAGAGGAGATTCATATCCTTCAGAAAATCAAAGCCCTCTCTCACATCTGTCAGATCAGATACATGATATAACCAATGGAGATATCTACTCCATATCTCCTAAGCAGATTGATAGCTGCCCTGTTTTCATCAGGGGTGAGACCCTTTCTGAATTTTTTCAATGTCTGGTACGAACCGCTCTCAACACCTAAAAATACCTCCCTTAATCCTGAATGAACAAGGGATTTCAATGACTCTTCCCTTATATCATTTGCGCGGCACTCTATCCCGAATCTTATCCATGGACACCTCTCCCTTATCAGAGATGCAAGCCTCAGCGCCCTGCTTTGGTCCAAAGAAATTGGGATCAGCAAAATAAAAGTATCTCTCTGAGTACCTTCTGTACAGATACTCCATCTCCTCCACTATATTCTCCGGGCTCCTCCCCCTCCAGATAGAATAATCTCCATAAAAGGGATTGATATAACAGAAGGTACAGTTTGAGTAACACCCCCTGCTGCCAAGTATATATGTAATCCCATTACTATTGTGATATAAACCGTCCATCTCCCTGATCGGGAATGGGAGGATATCAATATCCTTAATAAGGGGTCTGGAATCGGTCTTGACTATCTCTGATCCTGCTGACCGGTTATAAAAGACAAGCCCCCTGACTGTTCTCCAATCATCTCTTGCCTCAAGACTATTCACCAGTTCTAACACAGTATATTCAGGTTCACCCAGGGTGATTGAATCGATAAATGGGTACCTCCTCAATATACTATTATAGTGGAAGCCAGGGTAATATCCAAAGAGATTAAGATGAAAATCGTCTCTACCTTCTCTGAGATCTCTAAGCAGGTTGAATATAGAATCTGTTTTCCAGAATGAATAGACAAGGTGGAGAGAGAGAAGATCAAACTCTGAGTTACTTAACCAATTAAGGGTATCACCAAGATTCCACCCCTTCAAATCTGCATCTATATATTCAATGGTATGTCCATTTTCCCTGAGCACCGAGGCAAGATAGCCTGGCATCATCGACTGTGCAAGGGGGGCATTGGCTACAGTCTGGTAGTTCTCCTCTGTACGTATATCCGGATGATTAAGTATAATTACCTTCAAGCCTTAAACCCCTTACACCTGTTGTAAATTCCCCCTCACCCTAACCCTCTCCCCCTGGGGGAGAGGGAACTAAATAACTAACCCTCCCCATAGGGGAGAGAGAACTGACTAATTGATTCCCTCCCCCTTGATGGAGAGGGCAGGGAGCACAGTAATTCCCCCCCTTTGCTAAAGGGGGGTCGGAGGGGGATTAGATTTTCATTCCCCTTTGTGCCGACTTGTCGGCATGAGCGTTTCACCTGAAAAATACCGTTTTTCATTTAAAAAGATAAGAAAGAATTATACCAAATAACACTACCATAGCAGATGTTGTGAGCATTATACTGTTTGCCCTCCATATATCCTCTAATCTTACCTCTCTACCCTCCTCCCCTATAAACGGCTTTGGGGTAGGCCTTCCCTCATAATAGTTTACACCACCTAACCTGACACCGAGAGCCCCGGCAATCCCTGCCTCCGGTATCCCGCTGTTAGGACTTGGATGATTACCCCTATCATTCCAGATAACAGCAAAGGAACCTATCCAGTTCTTTCCACACAGGGCCACAGCAAACGGGATCACAATCCCTGCAATCCTTGCAGGGATAAAATTGGCAATATCATCAAGTCTTGCCGATGCCCGGCCAAAATCTATATACCTATCATTCTTGTACCCTACCATAGAGTCGAGTGTATTCACAGCCTTATAGGCCATAGCAAGGGGGGCGCCACCGATAAAGGCATAAAAAAGAGGTGATAATATCCCATCTACTATCCCCTCTGCTATTGTTTCAACAGCGCCTCTTGCTATCCCCTCTCTGTCTAGATCAAGGGTGTCTCTGCCAACGATCATAGAAAGGCTTCTCCTCGCCTTATGTTCATCATCATCCCTCAGGTGATAATATACCTTCATGCTCTCCTGATAAAGGGATCTTACAGAGAGGCAGGTAAATATGAGAATTGAGGAGGCAATAATAAAGCCAATAATGTCTCCCAGAATATAGGAGATCTTGACAATTAAGAAGGTAATAAGATACGTCACACCAACTACCATAACAACCAGGATCACCCCGCTAATCTTCTTTTGGGGAAATTTTATCAATACTTCTTCAAATTCTTTTATAAGATATCCGATTCCTCTGACCGGATGATAAAATTTTTCCGGATCACCAACTATAAGGTCGAGTATGTAAGCAAAAAATATGGTCATTTCAATTAAGTGCCTAAAGTTTGAAGTGCCTAAAGTTATTGAATTATTTTTTATATTAAAATTTCAAATTCCTTAACTTTAGGCACTTTAGTTCACTTTAGACACTAAATTTATCATATTGTATATTGCATCCATGTCCAGATGCCTCCTTACTATATCCGCAAGCCTGTCATACTCTCTATCCGGATCAAAACGGTTCTGAATATCATTACACGACTCTATGCCCTTTCTCACCCTAATAGAGTCTATGAATCTCCTCCTGAATTCATCGCTGTCGAACAGGCCGTGTATGTATGTCCCCATTATATTCCCATCATCATTTATCATGCCGTCCAGGATATCCACATCCTCCCTTCCCCTCCTGGTGATTCTACAAAGCGGGGCATACCTATCTCCGCCATGACTCTCACCCATGTGGATCTCATATCCTGATACCTCTATACCGGATTCCAGGTGAACAGCCCTGATCTGATGGGTGATCTTTTCCCTCCCAAATTTGGTAATAATATCTAAAAACCCAAGCCCTTTGATCTTATCAATATCCGATTCAATATGGTACGGATCTATGATCTCCTTTCCGAGCATCTGGTATCCACCGCATATCCCTATTACTATCGCTCCCATTTGCAGCGATCTTTTGATAGCAACAGACAATCCGTTTGACATTATATATCTCAAATCTGATATAGTATTTTTTGAACCCGGTATGATTACCACATCTGTATCTAACATATCCCCGGTACTACCTATATAGTAAAGTTCCACATCAGGTTCTATTTTCAAGGGATCAAAATCTGTGAAGTTTGAGATATGCGGCAGTCTTATAATACCTATCCTTATTTTATCTCCTTCCTGCCTGTTTGACAGACAGGCACTATTGCTCTCTGTTTTAGTCAGGCACACAGAGTCCTCTGCCATTATCCTGATATCATTACAATAGGGGATTACGCCTATGACCTTTATGCCTGTTTCCTCCTCCAGAAATTCCAGGCCGGGCCTCAGTATCTCTTTATCACCCCGAAATTTATTTATGATAAGGCCCTTTATCCTTGCACGCTCATCTTCATCCAGAAGATCGAGTGTCCCCTTAAGCCATGCAAATACCCCTCCCCTATCAATATCTCCTATGAGGAGAACCGGGGCATCAGCCATCTCTGCGATCCTCATATTAACAATATCTCTGTTCTTTAAATTTATCTCTGCCGGACTACCGGCACCCTCGATAACCACGATTTCATATCGTGATCTCAGACGGTTCAGGGAATCATTAATTATCCCTATCAGATCCCCCTTGTATTCCATATACCCCTCTGCAGACATATTCCCGACCACCCTGCCCATAACTATGACCTGGGAGCCGATATTACTGGTAGGTTTCAGGAGAACCGGGTTCATAACTACCTCAGGCTCTATTCTACATGCACCTGCCTGGACAACCTGGGCCCTCCCCATCTCCCCGCCATCTACTGTTACAAAGGAGTTTAGTGCCATATTCTGTGACTTAAAGGGTGCAACCCTGTGCCCATCCTGAAGAAATATCCTGCAAAGTGCAGTAACAATAAGACTCTTTCCCACATCCGAACCTGTTCCCTGTATCATAATGGTCCTGGCAGTCATCCCCCGAATATCTCCTTCAGTGCCTTTAATAAATTCCGGTTCTCATTTCGCCTCCTTACAGCACAACGAAAATAGCGATTATTTAAGCCGGACATGGTGCTTAGATCCCTTACAAGAATAGACCTCTGTAGCAGCATATCCCTGATATCTGTAGATGTAAATCCAGGGTCTGTAATACGAATAAATAGAAAATTTGCCTTAGATTGTAAGGGCTCGATACCCTTTATCTCTTTAAGTCCTTTTATCAGAAATCCCTTTTCCTCCTTAATTATCCTCTTTGTATGTTCAATATAGTTAGTATCGTTTAATACCTCTCTTCCTACAGCCTCTGCAAATGAATTGACACTCCACGCGGGCTGGAGATCCCTGAGCCTTCTGATCAACCCCTTCTTACCCACAGCATATCCCACTCTGAGGCCGGGCAAGGCAAAGGATTTTGTCAGCGACCTTATAACAAGTAGATTCCCTGATACTGAGGCATCCCTTATAAATGTAAGATCCTCGAAGTTATCAACAAACTCAATGAATGCCTCATCCAGAACAACAAAGACCCCGTCCCTCTCACAGGCATTGATTATCCCCTCAAGCTCCTTTCTATATACAATCATACCGGTAGGATTGTTAGGATTACCGAGATATAGCATATCTATATCTCTTAGATTATCAATGATTGATTCCTGAGATATCCTGAAATTGCTATCCTCTTCTGACTTAAGATATACAACCTCGCTACCGCTCAACCTTGCTCCTCTTTCATACTCACTAAAGGAAGGGATAGGGATCAGTGTCCTCTTGGGTAGTATAACCATGGAGATAAGAAAGATGAGATCAGTTGAGCCATTTCCCACTATTACTGAGTCTGTATCTATAGAGAGGTATAGAGCTAATTTTTCTCTTAATGCCGCGTAGTCAGGATCGGGATAGTGGAGGATATTCTCAATACTCCTTAATATAACATCCTTCACACCTGATGGCAGACCAACAGGATTGATACTTGCACTAAAGTCTATTATATTTTCAACATCAAGACCGTATCTCCTGGCAAGCCTCCAAATGTCCCCACCATGTACATCTATAACCATTTACTCTAAAAATCCTCTTAATAGGACGCGTTCAGACACTAAATAAAAAAGATAGTATCTTATACAACCATACAAAGTCAAGAATACAAATAATCCCTTGACATATATTTGATGGCCCACTATGATAAATTCCATGAAAAGATACTTCACAGCAAAACTCTTTTTAATCTCTATAATCCTCCTTGTTAATATGTTTTCAACCTCTTTAAGTCATGCTGATCAAGCAATCTGTACCCATGTATTAGATGGTGACACTATTATTGTTTTGTATGATGGGAAAGAAGAAAAAGTAAGATTATTAGGCGTCAATACCCCTGAAATCACAGGTTTTAACAAATCAGGGGAATATCTTGGAGAAGAGGCCAAGAGATTTACTATAAAAATGATCCATGGGAAAAAAGTGAATATAGTCTTTGATAATAAAAAAACAGATATGTATGGGAGACTGCTGGCATATATCTATTTAGAAGATGGAACATTCCTTAATGCAGAGATCATTAAACAGGGTTATGGTTATGCGCAAAAAGGGTTTTTGCACAAGTATTTGAATGAATTTATTAAGTTTGAACAAGAGGCAAAAAGGTCAAAACTAGGTTTATGGGCAAAAAAGACAAAAACAAAGAAAACCAGAAAATACGTGGCCAGTAAAAATTCAACTGTCTTTCATAATTCAAACTGCGGCCATGCTAAACAGATCAAATCTTACAATCTAATTATCTTTGAAACAAGAAAAGAGGCTGCAGAAAGTGGCAGAAGACCCTGTAAATCTTGCAGGCCTTAGAATGCGCCCGTAGCTCAGATGGATAGAGCGGTGGACTCCGGATCCGCAGGCCGCAGGTTCGAACCCTGTCGGGCGCATGTATTATTTAGTCGTTAGTGCGCCAAGCGAAGCTTGGTGCTTCTTGCAGGGTGAAAGTCCCTGTTGGGTAAGGAATAGCCATCCACCCGTACCGAGTGTTGCG
>QIDP01000170.1 GCA_003229375.1 Nitrospirota bacterium | reverse complement strand
GATAAGTTTAGCGATTGCTATCTGGAGTTCTGATTTCTCTTTGCCATCTTTAGAGATGTATTCATTTACCCTGGAGAGTGTAGAATCTGCCACATATATTCCTATTAGCATATCAGCAATAGCCCCCATTACCTGTTGTTCATTCTTTATATCCTTGCCACAGTGTATAAGGGCATGATTAATTGCATAAGCAACAACCCTTTTGGCTGATTCAATATCAGCCATCTCTTCCTTGATGGGAGTATCTACTTCTAATGAATCAAACCTTTCTTCTCTCAACATCCTATCCACATCTTCCATGTATTCACGGAAGGGGATACTAGCGCCAAATATATTTCTTGCAAGGGAATCAAATATAGTGAGCCTGTTTATATCATTCGTCCCTTCAAATATCATATCAATAACATTATCACGGGATATCCTCTCAACCTTATATTCTTCCACAAAACCATACCCCCCATGCATCTTTATAGCATCCAGAGAGACTGTATGCAGGTTCTCTGAACCATAAATCTTAACGATTGATGCCTCCAGGGCATAACTTTTCACTGCTGCAATAACATTTTCTTGATATTTATCATCATGCGGTATCTTTGCAATTATCTCTTCTATATCCCCTGCTGCCCTGTAGGCAATGGAATCTAAGGCATATGTCTCTGCCACCATATCAGCGAGTCGGGCCTTCTGCATGTCAAAAGAGATAATAGGCTGACCAAACTGTTTACGCTCTTTTCCATATTTAATTACCAGATCTATACAGTATTTACTACTCCCGAGGGCGCCAACCCCTAATTTCAATCTCCCCAGATTGAGTATATTCAGGGCAATCTTAGGTGCATCACCAATCTTGCCTAAAAGGTTTTCCTTCTCAACCTCTACGTCTTCAAACACCAGGTTGGTAGTAGATGACCCTTTAAGACCCATCTTCTTCTCTTCTGCCCCCCTTGAGACCCCTTCTGAATGCAAATCTACTATAAATCCTGAATATTTTCCATCAATCCTGGCAAATACAATGGCTATATCTGCCCAGCCGCCATTTGTTATAAACTGTTTTTCGCCATTCAAGATATAATGAGTCCCTTCTTTATTTAAGACCGCTGTTGCCTTTCCACTTAGGGCATCAGATCCACTGCCTGGTTCGGTCAGGGCATAACAGCTTACCAATTCGCCGGTGGATAGTTTGGGCAGATATCTTCTCTTCTGTTCTTCATTACCGAATAATACTATAGGCATGGTACCTATACCGGCATGAGCCCCGATAGTGATACCGAAACTGGCAGTGCCTGCTGATTTTTCTGCAATCAACATTGAGGTAATTATATCCTGACCCAGACCATCATATTCTTCCGGGATATCAACACTGAGTAATCCAAGTTCCCCTGCCTGTTTAAGTAACATTATAGATAGAGGTTGTTTTACTCCATCCTCCTCAACCTCTTCCTTGGCTTCGATCTGTTCGATTATAGGGATTATCTCATTCTGAAAGAATTTCTCTGCTGTATCAGCAAATTCTTTCTGGATATCTGTGAACTTTTCACGGGAATAGATCCCCTCTAACGGGGTCCCTGCCACTAAAAAGCCACCACCTGGCCTTACCTCATCATCCATTAATCCTTCTCCTTTCTTTGACATTCTGATACAGTAAGATATATATTAATACAATAAACGATTTTAATGTAATCCAAATGTGAAATTAATGCAAGATTTTTTAGTAAATCAGCGTTAATCTGCGTCCTATTAAAGGTATTTTCAGAGGAAAGAAACGGGGTTCGACATGTACAAAATCCTCAGTAAATTTTTGGATTTAGCACTGCACACCTTTTTGGCCTGGTTTTTAAAGCTCTCTATTCTTGCCCTTATCCCTTATTTAATTATCAAAGGAGATTATCTCTTTGCCTTTGCTGCAGTAATTGCCTTTATAATTGCTATTATCCCTTCGATCATAGAAAGGACTTATAAGGTTCATCTTCCCTGGGAAATGGACCTCCTTATCAGTCTGATTATCTATTTGCATACCTTTTGTGGTGAAATACTCTATTTCTACGAAAAGATCCCTGTATGGGATGATATACTGCACTTTATGGGGACAGCGGTTATTGCTATCCTTGCCTTCATGGTAGTTTATACATTTCATTTTACCGGCAAATTAAGACTTACCTTACCATTTATATTCTTATTTACCTTTGTCTTTGCCCTGGCCATCGGTGCTATCTGGGAGATTATGGAATTTGGCATAGATCAGATCTTTGGGAGGAATACTCAACATAGTAGTCTTAACGATACAATGTGGGATCTTATTGCTGATTTTATGGGAGGGTTATTCGCTTCATTAATAGGGGTGATCTATATCAAAAAATCAAGGCCCCTGGAGAGATTGAAATTTACCCGGCCATTAAGAATGATCATTAAGAAAAAATCGTAATGGTTCACCGCAGAGACCGCTGAGAAGATAGAAAAAACGTAACTATTCAGTCTCCCCCTTTGGAAAAGGGGGATTAAGGGGGATTTTATAATTATAAGTTCTACAAATCCCCCCTCATCCCCCTTTGCTAAAGGGGGGGATGAATAGCTGAATAGTTACCTTTTTATTCCCCTTTGTGCCTGCTTGTCAGCATGATTGTTTCATATGCTGTTCATACTTATCTCTTATAACCCCTTCTATTCTCCCTTTAAAGATCGATCGATCAAACCTCCTGGCATGTTCCCTTATCTTCTCCTTATTAAAGGAACTGCCGTTATCTTCAAAGTATTTTACAGCCTCTATAAGAGATTCCACTGTCTGTTCATAAAAAAAGACCCCGGTGGGAGACAAGGATCGGTGGTCGTTCTTTTGTATTGGAATAACAGTCTCAAGCGCACCGCCTTTTCCATATGCTATAACGGGACGGCCTGCGGACTGTGCCTCCAGAGGTGTTATACCGAAGTCCTCCTCGCCGGGGAAGATAAAGGCCTTGCACCTTGCATAATACCCCCTGATCTCTTGATCCGGTATCCAGCCCGGGAATTCGATATTTTGCATGGCAATTCCTTTCAGTCTCTTTTCATCCTGTCCTGTCCCTATGATCTTTAACGGATATCCCAGGATATTAAATGCCTCAATTGCCAGATCGATCCGCTTATAGGGCGCAAATGCGGTCACCATAAGGTAATAATCCCCATCATCCCCGAGAGGGGTAAAAAAGTCTGTATTTACCGGCGGATAGATGATCTCAGACTCTCTATTGTAGTGTCTCTTTATCCTCAGAAGGACATTCTCTGAGATAGTAATGAAATAATCCACCCTATCGGCTGAAGAGACGTCCCACTTGCGAAGATAATCCCTAAACAGAGGGATGGCCTTTCTGGAGAGCCACCCTAACCTCCCGTTTCCGAAGTAGTGATGATACATGTCCCAGATATAACGCATCGGGGTGTGACAGTAACATATATGACAGGTTGCAGGTCTTTTCACTATACCCTTTGCTACGCAGTGACTACTACTTATTATAAGGTCATATCTACTCATATCAAACCGTTCTATAGCAAATGGCATTATGGGAAGATAGTATCTGTATCTCTTTTCAACAAAAGGGAGTTTCTGGAGAAAAGAAGTAATGATATTCATCCCCTCAATTTGTTCGCTCATCTTTCCCTTAATGTGGAGAAGGGTGTAGAGATCGGCATCCGGGAAAAGCTCACAGAGGATCTCCAGACATTTTTCCCCGCCTCTCATACCTGTAAGCCAGTCATGCACTATTGCTGTCTTCAAATTATATTCCTTCCCATAATAATCTTTTAATAATCTTTCAAAAAATTACCATAAAGAGTGAAAAAAAACAAGCATGATTGTTTATAACTACAGGCTTAAATATCAAAAAATTAAATTCCTTTTCTCATGTCAAGAAAATTCTATCCCTTACGATCCGGATGCAAAACTTCTATTGACAGGTAATATGGAGTTTGTTAATGTAAAATTGTAACTACTCAGGTGGATAGTCTATAGGTATTTAGCTGAATAGTATAACGTTTCATTAAAATATAGCCGTATATTTACCACAAAGACAAACTATGTCCTTTAAAAACAATAAATTAAACCTTTGTGTTCTTCGTGTCTTTGTGGTAAATCATTTGTAGACGTTTTAGTGAAACGCTACAATAGTGAGGAAAAAATATGCGAAATCATACAAAGCTCAGAGCGTTTGTACTGTCCGATGAAGTTGCGATTCTTACCTATCGCGAAACAAAGAATTTCCCTAAAGACGAAATGTATGGATTGACTTCGCAAATGAGAAGAGCTGCTGCAGAGGGGGTGAGGATTTGAAGATTGTTGTTGTAGGATCTGGCGCTATAGGTTGCCTTTTTGGAGGACTTCTGGCTAAGAGTGGTCATGATGTGTGGATGATCGATAAAGATAAAGAAGTGGTTGAAAAGATAAAGAAGGAGGGTATCTGTATAGTTACAAATGGAGAGGAATTACAACCTATACAGACCAAATCTATTTCAAATCCTGGTGAGATAAAATCATGTGATTTTATCCTTTTATGTGTAAAGTGCTTTGATACAGAGGAAGCGGTGAAAGGAATATCTCACATAATCAAAGGAGAAACCACTCTTTTGACATTACAAACCGGGATAGGGAATATAAAAATAGCAAGTTCTATTATACCGGAAACAAACATTCTTGGTGGTGTGACTTATAGTGGTACCACGGTTCTAAGTCCTGGACGGATAAGGTATGTAAGTCCTGGAGATACCTATATAGGAGAGATTAATGGAAAAGAGACAGAAAGGGTTCGTCATCTCATTGAAGCGTTTAAAAAGTCAGGGATCGAAACCATGATATCTGATAATATCATTGGTCATATCTGGAGCAAAGCGATCATCTATGCAGGGATAAACCCGCTCACAGCAATTCTTCATATAAAGAATGGACAACTTCTTGATAAGATAGAATCGATTAATCTGTTACGTGAGATTATAAAGGAGGGAATTGAGATTGCTGAAAGATCCGGAAGGAGACTCATCTATGATGATCCGTATGACAGCCTTTTTTACTTTTGCAAAAATACCTCAGAGAATCTCTCCCCCATGCTCCAGGATATCCTGAATAAGAAAAAAACAGAGATCGATGCCCTTAATGGGGCTATCGTTGAAAAAGGTAGAAAGATAGGTATGCATACCCCGGTAAACAGGGCTATTAGAGATATCATAAAGCTCTTAGAGAAATGGGGAGGGTGTGAGTAGCTTTTATCCAATCTAAGAATCTTTGATCGATCTGATTGAGCAAAACTGCAAGAATAGTTGCGCTATAGTCATTAGCCAAGAAGATATTAATTTGTGCTGATGCAGGAGGTAGTAATGGCTACCGAACGAAGCTATGGAAAACGGAACTGCAAAAATGGGCGGACAAGACATGTTTGGAAATTACTGTATGTCATTATCCACCTGGAACGAGCAAGTGGAATAAAATTGAGCATCGCTTATTTGCACATATAACAATGAATTGGATTCCTTGAAACTTTATCGGCATGAATTTCATGGAGATTGGAATTATACAATCTGTCCAAGAAAACCATAATTGTAAATGTTATTTAATTACAGCTCCTAAGCTTCTTTTTCTATCAGCATGGCCTATAAAACTGCATTATGAAGATGTTAGCTTTGCCAGAATCTTTGCCCGAGCATCAGGAGAAAACTCCTCTCCGTAGAAACGCAGGAATATCTCTCTCCTTATATCTTCACTATCGGCATCAGATTTATCCATCTTTACAGAAGCCACAATCTGTCTCCTGGCCATGTTAAACATAGAAAAGCCCATTTTCAATCTTTCTTGCCCGCTTTTTTTCATCATCATTTCATTAAAACGGGATTCAACCTCAAGACTTGTATCGTTCATCTTTTGACCTCTTTATATATATCCTCAAGACCCAATTTTTTTATCCATCTTTCGATATAATCAATATCTATATCAGGAACAGTCTTTAAGATATTTCTCACATCCATTATCTGCATTTCAGACAGGCTGTCCTTCGCCCAGTAAAGTTTAGAAATAACCAGGTCTTCTGGTGCAGTAATATTAATCTGCGATCCTTCAAAAGCAATGCTTCGTTTCCTTGCAAACTCAAGCTTTCGGTATTCTGTATCCTTTCTGATAATAAAGTCAACCTTTACAATACCCTCATTATGGATAATGTTAAACATCCGTTTTTCGCTGATAGCATCTCTTATCGAATTCATATCCACATAAAAATCATCAGAAAAAAGGGAGAAAAATTTTTCAGCATCATTCTGTTCAACTTCAATAACAATATCAATATCCCGGGTCATCCGTGGTGTTGTGTAAAAATTAGCTGCTATCGAACCGCTTATCATATAACTGATGTTGGCTGATTCCAGCCTTTTTGTTACAATTTTTAGAACCTCAAGTTCATCTATCATAAAAAAAATTAATCTTTCACTCTGTTATATTGTTATAAAAAAAGGAACACTTGTCCTCGAAATTCAATTCTCCGGTTTCCCCTGTTAATAACATGAAAAAAAAAATGGCTCTTCTCCCAATTACTACGGTAGCAATAAGGGATAAATAGGGATTGATAGACATTGTGAATCCTTCTAAAATAGTAAGTT
>QIDP01000079.1 GCA_003229375.1 Nitrospirota bacterium | reverse complement strand
GATGCTCTATCCTGGAGGTGATAATGTGCCTTCTCTTATCCTTATTTGCAAACGCAACTCCCTTAATAGCAAAATTATCCGACTCACTCCCACCCCCTGTAAAAACAATTTCCAGAGGATCGGCTCCTATTGTCTTTGCCACCTTTTCTCTTGCCTCATCCACCTTTACCCTTATCCTCCTCCCAAGTTGGTGAAGACTCGAAGGGTTGCCAAAATCCTCCTTTAAAAAGGGGAGCATCGCCTCTAGTACCTCAGGATGGAGTGGTGTAGTTGCGTTATTATCAATATATACCATTTTCATAATATCTTCTCCTATCAAATCCTCATCTCCTTTAATCTTACCTCATCAATGGCTGTAACCAGTATTGTAGAACCCTCATTATTCGAAATCCTTTTCCAACATACAGGGACATCTGCATTTTTAGGTGTATCACCGTATCTTGCCGTAATCTGAGATATCAGAGGAATCAGACTCTCCTCCATTACGCCCTTAGCTATAACAACAGGTCCTGTATATCCTTTCACAAAAAAAGAATAATCATCCGGCTCCGCCACCTTCTCTAGTTTATCATTCTCTTCCTTATTTCTCCCGACAATCACTTTACACTTCTCTGTAAGACGAAAATGTCTCCCGATTCTCAACAGCCTGGCATCCTTGACCGAGATCGTGTGAGAGAATTTTATCATATCCCTCATACGGTTAGCAAAACTAATCTGTGTCAGCAGACACCCTCCTGAAGGACAATGATAATCGTTTATATTATATTCTTCAGCCATCCTTATCTGGGGCCTACGGGACCTCCCGCTTATCCTCAGAAGTCTCTCCCTGTTAACGACACCCTCCTTCTCAGGTATGGTAGGCTCCAACAGCCTGGCTGATAATGGTCTCAACACCAATCCCTTCACGCCACTCTCTTTATCAATAATATTCATGGCATCATGTCTCTGAGACATGGGACGTTGCCCCAAAACTTCCCCGGTAAATATAAAGGAGGCATTAACCTCCTTCATGATTCCCTTTGTATATCTGAACATCATTATCCTGCAATCCATACATGGATTCATATTTTTTCCATAGCCATGTTTAGGGGCTCTAATCATATCTAAATACTCCTGCCCAAGGAATATTGATCTTATATCTATACCTGATGCCCTGGCAACCTTTACTGCCTCACTCTTGCAACCAGAGTTTTTGCTGGTGCAGGTACAAAAGGGACTCATAAAATTCAGCCCGATAACCTCAATACCAAGATCGAGCATGATCCTTACAGCCAGTGTACTGTCAAGCCCCCCGGATAATAACCCTATTCCCCTTTTTTCCAAGCCCTCTGCTCCTCTTTTCACATGAAAATACCTCCACGGACAAACAAGTTTGTCCATGCCACCCATTCATTTCGTCTATTCTGCCAACCTCAGCACCGCAGTACTACTTTTCCTCCCCCTCTGTGCCGCCTGCCGGCATGAGTGTTTTGTATTATGCCTATCATAAGGGATTACTTTTATTTTATTGAAATAGATCGACGTTGTCAATAGATCAGAATCTAACTTATCTTCTAAATTACATAAATTCTATATTTTTACCGGAAGGTGTGTTATAAATTAACTTATAAATAGTGACTTATAACTCATAACTAAATTAAAAGGTGACGGTTCACAGGGGTCAGGAGGGACTAAGAGGTTTTACCTATCAAAGAGAACACTATGATGAGTGAAAAGATCAAAGTAACCCGGGGCCATGAAACCGGTGCAAGTACCATAAAAATCAGTATTCAGGGTATGGGGTGCGTATCCTGTGTATCAAAGATCGAAGAGTCATTACGCAAGACCCCCGGGGTATTAAAGGCATCGGTGAACCTGGGAACAGAGGAGGCAAATGTTGAATACGCGCCATCCCTCACCAACCCTGCTGCCCTGAAAGGGGTTATCGAATCCACAGGATACAAGGCAAGTATCCCCTCCGCCACCGGAGAGACAGAGGACAAAAAAGAGATTGCCCGGGCAAAGGAATACCGGACCCTCATGAGAAAATTCATCTTTGCAGGTATTGTCAGTATCGTGGTAATGATCCTTTCTTATCCTGATTGGTTTCCATACCTGAAAGATATCCCGGATGATGTGCTCAGAATTATCTGGATGATTACCGGGTTGATTACTCTGTCTGTCCTTCTGTGGTCAGGATCATCCTTTTTTACCGGGGCAATTTCTGCCTTCAGACATCGCTTTGCAGATATGAATACCTTAATCGTTATAGGAACCTCAGCAGCATGGGTTTATTCCGGGATTGCAGTGTTATTTCCCCAAATATTCCCGGAGGGGACAGCCGAGCCCTTTTACGACGTGGTCTCTGTAGTCATCGCATTGGTGGTCCTGGGCCAGGCCATGGAGATCAGGGCCAGGGGTAAATCTTCAGAAGCGATCAAGAAACTGATCGGTTTACAGCCAAAGACTGCAAGGGTAATCCGGGAAGGGAAGGAGATCGATATCCCTGTAGAAGAGGTTTTGGCGGGAGACATCTTGATAGTAAGGCCGGGAGAAAAGATGCCGGTAGACGGTGTTGTAGTGAAAGGATCATCCTTTGTCGATGAATCCATGGTAACAGGGGAATCAATCCCTGTGGAGAAGAAGGAAGGAGACGAGGTCATTGGCGCCACTATTAATAAGAGAGGCTCTTTTACGTTTCGAGCAACCAAAGTAGGCAAAGATACTGCACTGGCACAGATCATTAAAATGGTTCAGGATGCCCAGGGATCTAAGGCCAAGATTCAGAGGATAGCAGATATAGTCGCGGGATATTTTGTCCCTATTGTCATGGTGATATCAATCCTGGCCTTTATGGTCTGGTTTGATTTCGGTCCGCAGCCTGCCCTGGTTTATGCCCTGGTAACCTCGGTTAGTGTCCTGATCATTGCCTGTCCCTGCGCCCTGGGACTGGCTACACCTATATCTTTAATGGTAGGTCTGGGAAAGGGCGCAGAAAATGGTATTCTTATCCGCAGTGGTGAGGCCTTAGAGACTGCACACAAACTTGACGCAGTGGTTCTGGATAAGACCGGAACCATCACTGTGGGGGAGCCGTCCCTCACTGATGTAATCTCTGCAAAGGGCTTCAAAGAAGAGGATGTCCTGGGCCTGGCCTCATCAGTGGAAAAGGGCTCCGAGCACCCATTAGGTGAATCAATTGTCAAAGAGGCCGGAAAAAGAGGTATAGACATTAAGGACTCAAAAGACTTTAAGGCGATTCCCGGGCATGGGGTAGAGGCCATGGTAGATGGTAAAAAGGTATTCCTGGGAAACCTTAAGCTGATGAAGGCCATGAAGATTTCCCTTGATTCCCTTGGAGAAAAGGCCGAACGGCTGGCAGATGAAGGCAAGACACCGATGTTTGTGGCTATTGACAAAGAGGCCGCAGGTATCATTGCTGTAGCAGATACGGTAAAGCCTGATTCAAGAGAGGCCATTACTATAATGAAGGGGATGGGGCTGGAGGTAGTGATGATAACCGGCGACAATCAGCGGACAGCACAGGCCATTGCCAATGAGGTAGGAGTTGATCGGGTAATGGCAGAGGTGCTCCCTGAAGACAAGGCATTAAATATAAAAAAGCTGCAATCAGAAGGGAAAAAGGTGGCAATGGTGGGTGACGGCATCAACGATGCCCCGGCCCTGGCACAGGCAGATATTGGTCTATCTATCGGCACAGGCACTGATGTTGCCATTGAGGCCTCGGATATCACCCTGATCCAGGGGAGTCTCAAGGGCGTGGCCCTGTCTATCCAGTTGTCCAGAGCAACCATGCGCAACATAAAACAAAACCTGTTTGGCGCATTTATTTATAATATGTTAGGTGTTCCTATAGCAGCGGGGGTATTCTATCCTTTTTTTGGCATACTTATGTCGCCTATTATTGCAGGAACTGCCATGGCCTTCAGTTCGGTAACCGTGGTTACAAATGCAAATCGACTGCGGCGGTTCAGGCCCCGCAATTTGTGAAAAGAGAATGGAAATGATTTTATCAAAAATCATTGTTACAATAGCTGGCTTTAGCTTGATCGGTTTAATTATATGGTTCTTTTTCTTCTCTAAAAGAGAAGGGGTACGCCTGGCCTCCTCTGATGGGGTGCAAGAGATATTGATTACTGTTAAGGGAGGATATAACCCTGATGTAATTGTTGTTAAGGCCGGTCAGCCGGTACGATTGAATTTTAACCGGCAGGAAACCGCTGTCT
>QIDP01000201.1 GCA_003229375.1 Nitrospirota bacterium | reverse complement strand
TAAACTTACTATTTTAGAAGGATTCACAATGTCTATCAATCCCTATTTATCCCTTATTGCTACCGTAGTAATTGGGAGAAGAGCCATTTTTATATTTGATATTTTAATACCCCCCTCTATCCAGAGTCCTGTACTGTATTGCCTCTGCAACATGATCTCCCTGAATATCCTCTGCTCCGGCAAAGTCAGCTATTGTACGGGACACCTTTAGTATCCTGTTATAGGCACGTGCACTCAGCCCGAGTTTGTTTATTGCCATCTCAAGTAAATCCTTGGATTCCTTCCCTATCTGACAATACTTATTTATCTGCCTCGAATCCATATGGGCGTTACAGTATATATATTCATTCCTAAACCTCCTCTGCTGGATCATCCGCGCCTCCTCAACCCTCTTCCTGATTACATCCGATATCTCACCATCATTGTCAGATGTCAACTCCTGATACCTCAGTGCAGGGACATCTATATGGATATCGATCCTGTCCAGAAGGGGACCGGAAATTCTGGATATATACTTCTTTATTAGCACCGGGGAACATGAACACTCCTTTTTAGGGTCGGTCATGTAACCACAGGGACAGGGATTCATCGCTGCTACTAACATGAAACGGGAAGGATATGTAATAGAGGTAGATGCCCTTGAGATGGTCACCTTCCCATCCTCGAGTGGCTGGCGCATTACCTCAAGGACATTTCTGGTAAACTCCGGGAGTTCATCAAGGAATAACACACCATTATGTGAAAGGCTCACCTCACCGGGCATAGGGATATGTCCACCGCCTATCAGTCCCGCATATGATATGGTATGGTGTGGAGAACGAAAAGGACGTTTCACAATAAGTGCCCTGCTATCCTCAAGCATCCCCATGATACTATGTATCTTTGTGGTCTCTATCGACTCTTCAAGAGACATATTCGGAATTATCGTAGGGATTCGCTTGGCAAGCATTGATTTCCCTGATCCTGGAGGACCTATCATTACTATGTTATGTCCGCCGGCTGAGGCTACCTCTAATGCCCTCTTCACATGATGCTGGCCCTTTACATCAGAAAAATCGAGAGGATACTTTAAGTGGTCATTAAAATACTTATAGATATCTATCCTCTTTGGCTGTATGGTAATCTTACCGCTTAAAAACTCCACTACCTGTGGAAGATTCTCGACAGGATAGACATCTATCCCCTCTACCACTGCTGCCTCAGCAGCATTTTCAGCAGGGAGGAGTATTCCCTCAACTCCTTCTTCAGACGAGGATCTTTTAATCTTCATCTCTTTGGAGGCCACGGCTATCGGGAGAGCGCCCTTTATCGGTTTTATCCTCCCGTCAAGTGAGAGCTCCCCTAAAATGATATAGCGCCTTACAATATCCTTTTCGAGAAACCCCATGGTGTTGAGGATAGCCACAGCTATCGGAAGATCAAAGGCAGAGCCTTCCTTTCTGATATCTGCCGGTGCAAGGTTAACAGTAATCTTCTTCAATGACGGGAATTCAAATCCACTATTCTTGATAGCAGCCTTTACTCTATTCTGACTCTCCTTTACTGCTGTATCAGGTAATCCTACTGTGGAATAGCCGGGTAACATACCGTGAGATATATCTACCTCTACCTCTACCATGTAGGCATCTATTCCGAAAACAGCACTGCTCAACACCTTTGAAATCATAAGAGATCCCTCTAAAAATACTAAGGTACTGAAAAAGAATAAATTTTTCAGTACCTTACTCTGTCTTATAAGCCATCATAGTCTTCTTTATATAATCTTCTATCCCCTCATAAATGCTATGCGCAATCCTTTCCCTGTAATTCTTGCTGCGAAGTCTCCTCTCCTCTGCAGAATTGCTTATAAAGGATGTCTCTATTAATACACTGGGCATATCAGCACCATAAAGCACATAAAATGGACCTCCTTTCATCCCGAAATCCTTTATGTTTGAATATGTTTTACTAAGTTTATTGACAAGGCATATGTGGATTACGCTGGCCAGTTGAATCGATTCATTTATCTTGCTGTTTGCCTTCATATCCGCCAATATAAACCGGACATCACTATTCACCTTCTGCCGGGTGACCATATTTTCCCTTGCCGCTGTTTCTAATGCCCTTTCACTGAGTGCATTACTCAGATAATACGTCTCAATCCCGTTAACACCCCTTTGTTTGCTTGCGTTTGTATGGATAGAAATGAATATATCGGCCTCTTTTTCATTGGCAATAAATGCCCTCTTTTCTAACGGCATAAACACATCCGTCTCTCTTGTCAAGACTATTTTGTAATTACCTTCTTTCTCCATTATCCTTTTTAATCTCTTTGCTATATCAAGGACTACAGTCTTCTCCTGCAGCCCACCTCTCCCTGTTGCTCCTGGATCCTTACCTCCGTGTCCGGGATCTATAACTATCTTAGGTACTATCTTTTTCCTTTTATTCCTTACATATTTCTCCTTTTCAGCAAGTGCTTTTTCTCTGCCGGTTTCCCCTGTTTTCTTAGTTGCAGGAAGAGCCTCTCCCCAGACATCGATAACTATCCTGTAAGGATCATCCAGGGAAAACACCTTAAACTTGTTAAAATTATCGATATCAAGGACAACCCTGACCACATTTTTCTTATTCTGTCCTGCCCTTACTCTCTTCAATAGACCATCATTTATAGGGATATGGTGTTCCTTTAATTTCGGGTCGATCCTGGCATTTAGAATATCAATATAGAATCTATCAGGATTTATCAAGCGATGTTCCCTGAACCTTGCCTTACCGTCTATGTCGATTACAATCCTTGTATATTTGGGATTTGTCCATGGCCGGATATTTATTACCCTGCACATTTCCTTTGCAAAGGAAAGATTGCTGCTAATAAGGATTAGGGAAAGAAAGACCCATATACAGCATATATACCATGCCTTTTTATTCACCTTAGCAGATACCTCCTCTCTCTTTTGCTCAATTATTAATCATTTTGCCACAATCGACATTCTTTTAATATGTTATTTAAAATATCTACAGGTTTATCCACAAGTTTTTCACAATTTTTGTTGAAAAAGTTGTGGATAATTTTTACCCTTCTTCATTGCAAGCTTATTATATATCCCATTATCCCTTCCTCTAATGGAGTAAGATATATTCATAATTTTGAATTAATAAAATAATACCTAAAATGATCTTAAAGGGCAATGATTATTTACGCCGGCAACTGAGAGAGTTTAGGGCACATACACCTTTTTTATCTCCTTATATGAAGTTTAATGCTCACATTATTTACTTGACTAAAAAATAAGTGTATGACCAAGATAACTTGCCCAAAATTGAAATGCAAATTAAACTTTCAAAATGATTAAAACTTTGATAGCAATATTACATTGCATAAAAAAGACCGCAATTTTGGGTCAAGTTGTTTTTTTTGATTTTTTTGTTAGGCTTTTATGGTGATTTATCTGGGCTTTCATATAGGCCCGCAATAGTGCATTCATACGAGTTTGATAACCTTTTCCCTGTGTTTTAAACCATTCCAAAACATCAGCATCCATGCGTAAAGTAATTTGTGCTTTTCGAGTAACCAATTTAAGTCCTTTACGCACTACAGTTTTTGCAAACATTTCAGGTGTGATTTCTGGGCAATCAGAAAAATCAATTTCTTTATCTTCCATCGTATCTATCCGACTCAAATCAGTCAGGGATTTGTGAGAAGTAGATTTTTTGCTCATATTTTGTCGCCTTTCTCATAGAAATAATCCTTATTCTGTCCTTACGTTCAGTATGTGCTATCACTGCAACTCGACCTTGTATTATGCCGAGTGTGATAAAACGTTGCTCGCTATATTGAAACCGGTTATCTTCCATTGTAACGGTATATCCATTAAAAAATTCGTCTGCATCGACAAAGTCAACTCCATGTTTTTTTATATTTATTTGCCGCTTTCTTTCATCCCACTCGAACTTCATAGATATATAGTAATTACATTTTGCAGTTACGTCAAGTAAATAATATAACGCAGGAAAAACCTACAATAATTTGGAGTTCTTCAGCAACTAATCGGGATAGGGAGAAGCCTCACGACTCCCCTCCTCCCACATCACCGCACGAACGGATCACGTATACGGAGGTTCGGTTTGCTTAAGTTATATCAACCATAACCGAGGGTTCAGGATGATATTTCGCAACAAGCTTTGAGGCTCGTTTCCACAGCTACTATGCCTTCTGCTGACTTCTCACATGCGATCAGTGTTGATTGCTTAA
>QIDP01000151.1 GCA_003229375.1 Nitrospirota bacterium | reverse complement strand
GTCAGTACACAATCTCCATCATCACCGGTATATATAAACACAGAATTCGTATGGAATGGAGGTTCAGAGGTGATATCAACCCCGTGGGCCATAGGAACAGGGTCAGACACATCGCATACAGTTCAGGCCGGAGAGGGATCTGGCACCACAACAGTTTATGTCTACTTTGCAGGCGATCCAACAGCCGCCCACGACTCATTCAATACAGCTCTTATAAAAAGTACCACTTACAATGTTTCCGGGGGAGGAGTTAGCAGTATAGATGAGATCAGGATCGATGGCGCTACCAGCGGGGATCAAGGAGAGACTGTTATAACCTCTGTTTCAGGTATAAACATGGTGGATGTAGGTGGGATTGAGATAACCCTGAGCTTTGATCCAGGAATATTAAGTGTAGTTTCAATTGAGTCTGGAAGCGTCATCTCAGGGGCTACTTTTAACTCTAACTATGACAATAACAGTGGTGAGCTTTATGCAACATTTGTGACCACAAGCGGGATTACCAATACCGGCGGTTCTATTGCAGATATAACCTTTACTGTAATTGGTGAGCCAGGCAGTACAAGCTCGTTAACATTTACAAAGGTCTATGCAACAGACCTGATCGGTAATCAGATCTCTCCAGGTCAGATAACCGACAATACCTTTACGGTTACCGGGGGACCACTGATATTGACAATAACCAATGTACGCAGTGAGAATGTAACAACCAATTCTGCCACGATATTGTGGGATACAAATCTCCCTGCGGACAGCCGTGTTAAATATGGGACATCTATTGCTGATATGATATCAGTATCTGATCCAGACCTTGTCACCTCTCACAGCATAACCCTTACAGGTTTGAGTCCAGACACAACATACGACTACAAAGCGTTCAGCTCTGATGGAACCGACACTGTTGATAGTGGAAGGCTCAGCTTTAGTACCCTGCCACTAGAAGCGTTAACAATCACTACTGATTCCTTACCATCCGGGATTGTAGGCAGGCCGTACAGCGTCAGCCTGCAGGCAACAGGTGGTACTTCACCATATAGCTGGAGTATAATAACAGGCAGCCTTCCTGGTGGTTTAAGCCTTGATCAATCAGGTGTGATTTCAGGCACTCCAACAATAGGGGAGACCTCATCCTTCACAGTTGAGGTAACAGACAGCACTGAACCTCAGCGATCTGATACAAGGCAATTGTCAATTATGATCAGTATTGTAGTTTTAGATGGTATAGTTGACAATGCTGATCCTGAATTCAGTGTAATAGGCACATGGGGTACAGCGCCTCCACCTGATATAACAGGATACTATGGTGATGATCTTCGTTATGCCGGGAGTAAGACAGGGGGTACCGGTGCCAATACAGCCACATGGGATGCCGAGTTACCCGAGGGCCCGGGTACCTACGAGGTATCTGTATGGTATATAGCACTTAAAGCCCTTGCCACTAATGCACCGTATACTGTTAACCATGCTGATGGTTCCACCACAATATTGGTGGATCAACGGATCAATGGTAATCAATGGGTGAGTCTGGGGTCCTTCAACTTTGATGGTAATGCCTCAGAAGGTGTAACCCTGTCAGATAATGCCAATAAATGGGTGATTGCTGATGCTGTTAGATTTGAGATAGGGGCTACTCCTGATATTGCGATATCCAGAGTCCATACCATGTCCGTAACAACTAATTCGGCAACAGTAATGTGGATCACAAATACAGCCGCGGACAGCCTGGTTGAATATGGTACAGCTTCTGGCAGTTACACAGATTCAGAGTACAACACGTCTCTGGTGGTTCCCTTGCACAGTATAAGATTGACAGATCTAACTCCGGGGATACTTTATTACTACAGGGTGACCAGCGCGAATGCAAACGACAGCGCCACAAGCGAAGAATATACCTTTACAACCTCAAGCGGTGGTGGCGGCGGCGGTCACGGCAGAGGTGGTGGTAGTTAAGGGGCGTATGCAAAGCCAAATGTAGAGATACTATCTATCCATAAAAAAGACCGATCCATTGAAAAATGGATCGGTCTTTTTTCGTCTGATTCCTCAAATTTATGAAAAGAAATCCGGTATACAGACCAGAAGGATACCCAATAATGTAATAACCAATCCTATTGGTGCTGATATCGCTCCGATTGTATCAAAGGGCCTCTTCATATTATAGGCTGCCCATAAACCCCATCCTATAAGTATAATCCCTCTTAAGGATTTTAAGGGATTCTTCTTTTTTCTGGTTATATGATTTCTTTTTATCACTCTCAGAATAGGGCCTTTTCAGTGCAACAAGGTGTGAAATCTTGTCATCACATTTATCAATCCATTCCTTATAAGGGATATAGAAGCTCCTTACAGCATAGAAACTGCTCCGTAATGAACGATAGGCAATCAGGGCGAGATCATTATTACCATTCTCTTCAGCAAGGGTGCCTATCTCCCACAATCTCTTAGCAGACCGGGCTACATAACTATTAAGAGGGGTATACCAGTGAATCGATCTCTCATAATGAGTTATTGCCTCATTATAATCCCTGGATTCCATTGCCTCCTCCCCTCTTTTAAATTCCTTGATAGAGCCGATATAGACCTTCACAAAGACCATTATGAACATAACAACTATAATACCAAAAATGATAAATATATTACGAATTAACCTTTTTTTCATATCTTTTCCCATAACACAATACACTCTTTGTTAAATTAACATTTAATATCAATTAATTTGGTGTAAAAAGAGGATGATGTCAAGTCTTTTTATGGTATTATACAGCAATTTTCGATGAAGCCGAGAATTGCTGTTTGGGACCTATATTACTTTGCATGGTTAGAGGATTTGCAAACCTTGTATAAATAATGATTAAGTGCTATATTTACGTATTATAGGATATGAAAGTCTTTATTAAAATCTATTGCTTTAATAATTAATAATAAATAGTTGCAGTCTAAATAGATAATAGGAAAATGATGGATAAAGCAAAGCAAAAAAGGGTTCAAGATATAAGAACGATATTGCCAAGCTATCTGTCTTTATGAGCAGAGAAAGAGACGAAGAATACTTAAGAAAAACAAAGGAGATACTGGAATGGCTTATTCAAGAGAAGAAATTTTGAGATTGATAAAAAAATTCAGAAAGGCAATAGAGGAGATAATCCATTTTCGCCGTATCTTATCCTCTGTGTTCTCTGTGAACTCTGTGGCAAATTATTAGAAGAGATAAATATGCGGGTATGCTACTTTGGCACTTATTCCACAGGACCGGGTTATCCAAGAAACCGAATGATAATCAGGGGATTAAGGGAGAATGGCGTAGAGGTAATAGAATGCCAGCGGGAACTATGGAAGAGCGCTGCAGACAAGGTAGAAGCTGCTAAGGGCTTTCCTTACAACATAAGATCGATCTTTGCCCTTTCCATCACCTATCTGATCCTGATAATAAAATTCTTTCGCATTGGTAACTATGATTTTTTAATAGTGGGATATGCCGGCCATTTAGATATTTTTGTTGCCAGGATCTTAAATATCATCAAGCGAAGGCCCCTCATATTTGATGTATTCCTCTCCCTCTATGATACCATTGTGCATGATAGAAGATTGATTAAACCAGACTCTCTCCGGGCCAGGATATTATGGTGGATAGACAAATATTCCTGCATTTTGGCTGATATAGTCCTAATAGATACCTATGAGCATATCGATTATTTTGTAAAGGAGTTTGGTTTACCCGGACACAAGTTTGTGCGGGTCTTTGTAGGGGAAGATGATAACATATTTAGACCTGTAAAAAGATCGGTCAAAAACAACCATTTTGAGGTGTTGTTCTTTGGGACCTATATTACTTTACATGGTATTGAGTATATTATTAAGGCTGCAAAGGAATTAGAGACAGAGCAAGGAATTCACTTTACCTTGATCGGCACCGGCCCACTTTATAAAGATATGAACATCCTTGTCAAAAGACTTGATTTAAACAATATCGACCTTATTGATCGCTGGATGGACTATGATGAACTGATTGTATATATCTCAAATGCAGATATCTGCCTGGGGATATTTGGGGGTACAGAAAAGGCCAGAAGGGTGATCCCCTGCAAGGTATATGACTGTCTGGCTATGGGAAAACCGCTTATTACAGGAAACTCTCCAGCAGCAAGGGAACTCTTGATTGATAAGGAAAATGCTATTCTATGCGATATGGAAGATCCAATGGCTATTACCAATTCGATCCTTTTCTTAAAGAGGGATAGAGAACTCCTCGATAAGATAGGCAAAAATGCCTTCTCTGTTTATAAGGATCATGCCTCTCCCTTTGCCATAGGAAAATCGGTCCTGGAGGGTTTGCAAACCTTGTATAAATAACGATTGAGTGCTATATTTATTATAATATAGAGGTTTTTT
>QIDP01000067.1 GCA_003229375.1 Nitrospirota bacterium | reverse complement strand
ATATCCCATCAGTTGACGATTACATACGTGATCCTGATCCTGAAATGTTTTATCCAGATCCTGTGTATGACGATTTTTAGATGTAATTTTTTAATCTGGATAACAGATTGAACAGGGGAGTTGTGCTTAAAAATCTACATTTTTTATATATTGCTTAAAGAAGAAATAAACTTTCGAGATAATATCCCACTAAATTTTGCAGACCTCCTGTGATAAGATAATTTTTTGGCTTTAGGGCTGTTACGCCAAAATGATAATGTCCTAAATTACCAAAATAGAAATGTCCTAAAGCGAGGTTATAATTACTTCATTTTGAATGGAGGTAATTATGACAGGAAAGGACATTATCAGGATGAGCTTAAAGGATCTAAAGAGGTTGAAGGTGATACAGGAGGTGATAGACAGGCATATAACCCAGAAAGAGGCTGCCTCGATAGGTCTAAGCGAGAGGCAGATAAGGAGGCTTTTGAGAGCGGTGAGGGAGGAAGGTGACAGAGGCGTTATACATAAAGCCCGTGGGAGATCGTCAAATCGTAGGATGCCTGAGAAGGTCAAAAGTAAGGCTATAAGGCTTTATAAGCGAAAGTATCGTGGTTTTGCCGAATTTTAGCAAAGACCAGAGGAATCTGTAAAGTGTAAAATGTAGGTTTGACCCCAGATTTCGTTGAAAATAATGGTTGGCCTGGCTATGATGAGCCCTGTATTGTATTAAATTGAGCGCTCTCTGATTTGCTGTTATGAGGGTTAAGGGGAAGGTCTATCTACTTTTCGCTAATTTTTTTCTAAAAACCCGCAAATGTCAAACCTATCACCTTTTCTGCCTTTATATTGAATTTAAATAATGTGTATTATGAATAGAAAAGATAAAAATCAAAATGTTCAGAATTTTAACACTTGACAAAATGCTATTTGGTTGATAATATTTTGGAAGTATAAACTCCAAAATGAGTCGCAAAATGGAAATAATAATCCCTCGTTTCTTCAGTCCTTTAAAAGAGAGCTTTTTTCTCTTTGGCCCTCGTGGAACAGGAAAGACCACGTGGCTTAGAACCAATGTAAAAAACGCTCTCTGGATTGATTTATTAGAACCTGATATATTTCGCACGTACAATGCCAGACCAGAACGACTTCGTGAATTAGTTCTTGCTAATCCCCGGAAACACACAATTATAATAGACGAAATACAAAAAGCCCCGGAATTATTAAGCGTAATTCATGCCCTTATTGAAAGAAAACAGCAATGGCAATTTATCCTCACCGGATCAAGTGCTCGAAAATTGAAACGAACAGGAGTCGACCTTCTTGCAGGAAGAGTCTTAAAATTATCTCTGCATCCTTTCATGGCAGCTGAATTGAGCAATGCATTTAATTTCGATAATGCATTAAAACATGGCCTTCTCCCTCTTGTTGTAATGGCTCCCAATCCCGACAAGGTACTAAAAACCTATGCGGCACTCTATGTCCGTGAAGAAGTACAAATGGAAGGGTTAGTGAGAAATATTGGCAATTTTTCTCGGTTTTTAGAAGCAGTAAGCTTTTCGCATGGATCAGTCCTGAACATCAGTAATGTTGCTCGAGAATGCGAGGTAGAACGTAAAGTCGTGGAAGGATATATTGCCATACTGGAAGATTTACTTTTAGCTTTTCGTCTTCCCATTTTTACAAAAAGAGCTCAGCGAGCCACAGTAACACATCCAAAATTTTATTATTTTGACGCGGGCGTTTTCCGTTCATTGCGACCGGCAGGACCTCTCGATCGTCCAAATGAAATAGATGGTGCGGCACTTGAGGGACTCGTAGCACAACATCTAATTGCATGGAATGCATACCGGGGAGAGCATAATAAAATCTATTTCTGGCGCACACGTTCAGGTGCGGAAGTTGATTTCATTGTTTACGGACCAGAAGTTTTTTGGGCAATTGAAGTAAAAAACACTTCTCGCCTACGCCCCGAAGATTTAAAGTCATTATATACGTTTAAAAAAGAATATCCCGAATGTCGCACATTTTTCTTGTATCGCGGCCAAGAACGTCTTTTGCGAAAAAACATATTATGTCTGCCTTGTGAAGAATTTCTTAGACAACTTCATCCTAAAAAGAAAACAGTAAAATAATGAGTTGCTCAACTCTTTTACGAAAGAACCTTAATTCAGTGTAATTCTGTGAATAGCCGTGGTGAACTATTATGTAATAACTTCATTATATAGACTACTGAGGTCTGGTATTTGAACCCCTGAACCGATAATTGAGTTTGATATCTTCACATTGCTCCCTATAGATATATCATCCCAGAGGATGCTCTCTTCAATAGTTGTACCCTTTTCTAAGATACAGTTTCTCCCTATCACGGTATAGGGTCCTATTACTACCCCTTCACCTATGGAGGGATTATCACCAATCATTACAGGTGGAATTATTTTAGTGGCTCGTATTTTCTCGGTATCCCTTTTTTTCTGCCTTTTGGGTTTGATATACATATCGAATTTCCCATTCAATATATCTTTATGTGCCTCCATATAGCGATGGTGTGTTCCTATATCCTTCCAGTAATCAGAGGTGATATAACCATATACCGGTAATCCCTTTTCCAGGAGATGCGGGTATACCTCATCTGTTGTCCCGCAGTATCTCCCATGGGGTATCTCGTTTAATATCCCGGGTTCCATGATATGCACGCCTGTAAACATCGTCTTAATCAGATTATCATTACAGGGCCCTTCGGGTTTGCCAAGAAACCGGCATATCTTTCCTTCCCGGTTTATACTTATGGGACCATATTCATCAGCCTTTTCATCTTCTCTCAGTACCATTGTAATAAATGATCTTTTCAGTTGATGGAACCCGATCACCTCTTTCAGGTCTAGATCGATCAAGATATCTCCGTTAATGACAAGGAATGTCCCATCCCTGAGAAAATCCTCAACCATCTTTATACCACCTGCGGTGCCTAATATTTCGTTTTCATGTGAGTATCTGATCCTCACCCCGCGATCTGATCCATCACCAAAATATTTTATTATATTATCAGGTAGATAGTGAGTATTTATCATTATATTTCGAATATTGTTTTTTGATAGAAATGCAATAGTATTTTCAAGGATCGGTATGTTAACAATAGGGATCATGACCTTTGGCCGGTGATTTGTAAGGGGACGTAATCTGTCTCCGTATCCTGCTGCTAAAATTATGGCCTTCATCAGAAAATCAACCTTTTAATTTATCATCAACATCAGACATTTGGCACTTCCGCCCGCCTTTAGAAACTCATTTAGCTCGACTTCAAAGACCTTGTAGCCCGAGTCCCTCAATCTTTTATTCACCCTGTCTGATCCCTTGTTGATAATGATGTTATTGCCTACTACTCCTGCATTACAGCAGAACTTCAATGCCTCTTTTTTGTCAACAACTATCCTGTTCGGTATATAATTCTTTATTACCCTGTTTGCATAGGAATCAAAGGCATCAGGGTAGTAGATAACAGTATCATCACCTATAGGGCAGAAGCAGGTATCAAGATGATAAAAGGCAGGATCTATCAACTCCATGGATATTACCCTCTTACCGATTATCTCCCCGACAAATTTATGGGATCGTATATCTGACCTGAATCTATAGCCGGCAAAGAGGTTATCCCCGCTGAAAAGGGCATCTCCCTCCCCTTCAAAATAATGTTCTTCAGGGAGATTTATAACCTTGCAGCCCTTTGTTCGAAACCATTCAGAGAAAAATCTTGCCTCAGGCTGTCTCTGCGGGTACCTGAAATTACTGCATATAAAATTCCCTTTATATACCAGTCCTGCGTTTGCTGTAAAGGTCATATCAGGGAGCCGGGGCTGCGGTTCAACCAGTTCAACCACTGCCTTGATCTCTTTGGTCAGTATATTGTATAGTCTTTCCCATTGAGATAATGCGATAGTGGTATCAGTGGGACGGTGTATATCCATCCAGGGATTTATCTCATATCTGATATTATAAAAGGTCGGTTGACACATCAGTATTTTTGGCATTTTGGTTATCTTTTCTTTCCCCTTTGTGCAGACTTGCCGGCATGAAGGTTTCCTATAATAATACAACACCAAGTTTCATAAGCCGATCCAATATATTGTTCAGGATATCTTTGCTCGGTGCGGATATCTTTATCCTTGCATAACTCTGATCCTCCCTCCTCTTCCCCATCTTTATCTCCTCTGTGGTGTAGTTTCCACCACGGTCCAGGATTTCATCGTAGACCTTTGGAAGAGTCAAGGAATCTATGATATGTCCTTCCAATTCCACCACTTGTGTAAATTCCATATAACCTCTCCTCTTATTATCTCTACTATTAAAGCCTGTTTAAATTATTAGATAAAAAGTCAATAAAAACATTGACTTATGCATGAAAACCCCCTATAATAGTAGTTATTGTTG
>QIDP01000196.1 GCA_003229375.1 Nitrospirota bacterium | reverse complement strand
AGCGGCCACCTTTAGGTGGCTCATGGTTTTTAATCCGCTTTGAGCGGTTCACATATTCAAGCCTCCAGCTTTGCTGGAGGTATCTGACTTTCAAATTACGATAGAAGAAGTTCCGGAAGAGATCCTTTTATTTAAAATATCTACAACAAAATTTTCCAGATCCTTTCTGTGATTGATATCCATACCACAAAAATTAACCCCTGCCAATGTAATACCACCTTTTCCCTCTGAGTTTGCTACCCTTTTGATATATACAACCTTTCCCTTTGTCACTATCAGGTTATCGCTGTTAGGAAGGTAAAATCTTAGATCTACTGCCTTCTGAATCTTTACTCCAAAGTCTCTCAGTTTTTTAACTGGGACATCTGTTTCTAAACAAATCCCATCTAAGCATATATTATAACTGGATATAACAAACCATTTTTTATGAGCCATAGCATCAACATCAACTCTGCATATTATTCTTTGATGTTTTCTTCTGTTGCTGCTAAGTGGTGTTTTTATGTTTTCTTCTTGTGTCATAATGATCCCCTTTCTTAATTATAGTGATTTCATAACTAAATAATAACATTTTACCCAAAGTTTTGTCTTAATTCCAGAAAAAAATTATTTTTTTTATTTTTTTCTATACAAATAATATAAAACGATTACCTGCCTTGACAAAAGGGGGTAAGGGACATATTTTTAGTTTAGGGAGGGAAACACTCATGTCATCAACGGCACAAAGGGGGATGAAAATTTCTTTTATTTTCGATTTTCGAATGTCGATTTTTGATTCTAAAAGAAAGGGACGAAATTTTTCGGAGTGACAGCGCTTGCGCTGTCCTGATAGGTTGCTGAAAAAGCATGGGTTGGGGGAGAATAGATGATGTAGGGGTGGGTGGACGGACAAACTTGTTTGTCCGCGGGGATGTTTTCAGAGGGAAAAAAGGAAGGGGAAGATCATAATGTCTAAAAAGGATGCGGGATGTAAAAAAGATTGTGAAAATGGTAAGTGTTTAAAAAAACTCTTAGATAATAAAAACAATGGTGAACCAAATATGGAAGAGACTAAGGAATTAATTCGAAAATATGCTACTTTTCCACTCACAACATATCTTGCAAGTATGGCTGGTATTGATCCACTTGTTATTGGATGCTTCATCGTAAGCAGTAAGGTAACTCCGGAGGGAATCGGATTGCTCATAGACTTCTTCGAGCTGCTTACAGGCAGAGCCGTCCTTGATGACTATGGCATTGTCCCCACAAATATGCATTAGGTTTTGCAGGAGAATTTGCTCAATCGGATCGACCAAATCCCGCCTGAAGCCTTGCCATTTCCAATTTCTTTTGATTTTTCTCTAAAGAGATATTTACACTTTTTGGAGAAGGATCAGAAAGAAGTTGGGAGATCAAGGCCAACTATTCATTGACATCAAAGGTACTTTTAGGTATAATTAATTTCAAAGAAAATAAAGAGTGAGGATTGATATCAATGGGTAATCCTTGTGCCAGAGTTGTTTATAGCCCTGTGACATCTGTTGACAATTTTTGGGGTCAGTCAGAGACCTTCTCGCGTGCCATCAGTGCGATATCAAAGAGGGGTATGTTAAAGAAGGCTATTATCCTTAATAATAATAAAGTAGACAAGGATATCCCGGCAAGGCTTTGCTTCAAGGTAAGATTTCAACCGGCCAATATATTTTCTATCTTGCCAGAGTGTTATTGTTATCCTATTAATCAGGTATGGCTTGATTATGTAACCTCTTTTTTTGTAAGATATGGGTGCGATATATTTCACGTGGGTCATGGGGGGGCCCTACTATCCTTGAAGAAGGCAAAGAAAAACAAGATGGTCACTATATTAGAAAGGACAAATCCTCATCCGGAATACCAACTCCGAATGATGAGTGAGGAATATGCCCTTCTTGGAAAGAGATTTCAGAGACCTTTAAAATACTTTTATAATAGATTGCTAAAGGAGCTGGAACTGGCAGACTATCTACTCCTTTCATCTCAGTTTGTCTATGATTCCTTTGTGGAATATGGCTTTAATCCTGAAAGGTTGATGCTGCTTCCCCTGGGGGTGGATATAGATATATTTAAGCCTGGCAGAGGCAGAAAAAAGGGAGAGAAGTTTATAGTCCTCTTTCATTGCCGTATCTGCTTTAAAAGAGGGATACAGTATCTCCTGAAGGCATGGGACATTCTAAAACTGGAGAATGCAGAGCTAGTTCTGGTTGGGGATTACTCCGGTGATGAACCTTTTTTCGCAGAATATTTTAAGAATGAGAGTATCAAATTCATGGGAGCAGTCAATGATAGGGATGCCCTTGTAGATATTTATCAAAATTCATCTGTATTTGTCCTGCCCTCTATAGTTGATACAGACCCCCTTGTTACTTACGAGGCAATGGCATCTAGTCTCCCCTTGATAGTTACTCACAATACAGGCTCTATGGTGAGAGATAATATAGATGGCTTTATTGTGCCGATTCGTGATGCAGAGGCCATTGCCGAAAAGATACTTTATCTCTATCAAAATAGGGATGTCTTACAAAGGATGGGGGATAGTGCCTGTGCGCATATCAGCCAGTTTACATGGGAAAGATATGAGAGAGGGCTTATTTCCCTCTATGAAAAGGTAAGCCGTTGAATCTGAAAAAGTTCCCACAGGCTGTGGGATAAAATCAATATAACCCCCAATGCCGTCATTGAATTTCAAAGATACTCTCCATAGTAATGCTAAAATCCTTATCATCCGCCTGCGATCTTTAGGGGATATAGTATTAAATACTGCATGCTATAAGATTGTCAAAGAAAATCTCCCATCTTGTGAACTCTCTGTTTTGGTTGAATCTCCTCTGCAAGATGTTATAAGCGGAAATCCATATGTAGATAATATTATTGTGCTGGATAGGGATAAAATAAGATCCGGTATTACAAATCAGATAAGATTTATTAATTATATTAGAAAGCAAGGATATGATATAGTGATTGATATGCATGGTGGGCCAAGGAGCGCTATCTTTACATTGTGTTCAAAGGCCAGATACAGGGTGGGATTAGAAGACAACAGACGTCATTTTGCATATAATATAAAAGTGAAATCCCCATCTTCTACTACTATTCATGCTATAGAATTTCAAATTGGAATTTTGAGGGCATTAGGATGCAGTGTAAATCATGCAAGGCCATATATCCATATCTCGGAAGAGGATAGATTGCAAACAAATGGTTTGTTGGAAGAGGTTGGAATCTCAGAAGATGATAAAATAGCCATTATTCATCCGGCAGTAGTCTCGAAACATGATGAATGGCAACCAGACAAATTTGCCTTAATCGCTGATTATTATCAACAAAAGAGATGTTTAAAGATCCTTTTTACTTGTGGTTCTAATCAAGTATCTCAGATTGAAAGGATAAGAAAATTTATGAACACCAATCTTATATCTCTGGCTGAAAGGACAACCATAAAAGATTTAGCAGCGATTTTTAAAAGGTCTGAATTCCTGTTGTGTCACAACAGCGGACCCATGCATTTAGGTGCTGCCATAGGAATTCCGGTGTTTGCCCTGTTTGGTGCTTCAAATCCAATAGCCTGGAGGCCTTTAGGAGACAGACATCACGTATTTTACAAGTCTTTACCCTGCAGTCCTTGTACGCCACATCAAGGAGTGCAGAGAGGGGGATCCGGAGTGCAAGAAAATGATATCGGCCGGGGAGGTCATTAAGGTTATAGATGACACAGGTTTTCGGTCAGGCACTAATTAGTTTAACCATACGGGCCATAATGGCCTTTTTCTTGTCTCGACTCGACTTACTCCTGAATAAGACATAAGAAAAATATTCCCCTTTTACAGATTTTGAAGAATTGATCAGGATATAGGAGGGCTGGCTGGGACAGATGATCGGTGACCTTTGGTGAGACTACTCTGTACTGTGATTAATGAAACACCCGCCTCCTCCCTCATCTGGTGGGGTTATATCAGGCTTGGGTAATGTCGTGAAACTGTATCCAACGCTAGCGCTATTACCACTTGCATCAGTGCTGCTCACCAGAATAGAGTAAGTTGTATCTGGACTTAGACCTGTTGTAAGGGATATGCTGTGCGATGTAACCAGACCCTCATCACCCTCATCACAAATCGGATCCCTATCCACAATATTGACACAGCTATCTGCCTCCTCATTTGTATCCCAATTTATAGTCGTAGCGTTCTCTGTTATATTGGCGACACGAACATTTGATATGATTGGCCAACCAATAATTACCTCTAATGGAAGAGATGATACTAACTCCCAATTTCCTTTTAAAGGTCTTGCCCGGATCTCAAAATTATTGATGCCGATTGAGGCATTGGCCTCTGGTCCGGCACCAAGTTCAGAAGGCCAGATATCAATACCGTAAACAGAACGGGTATAATACCATGAATCATGAATACTCCAAAATTCTTTTTGTGGACTAATTTTCACTGAGATTATATCATTCTCTGGCTCAACAGCATCAAATATACTTACACCATTTTCTAATAGACCTTTATTGTCATGACCATAAATAGGTGGTATTGATATAGGTTGTTCTTCCATATAATCATCGTCAGTAGTAGGATCAGGAGAGTTAAGATAAACCTTAACTATAAAGGTAGAGAAAGAAGGTTTTACTTTGGCCTTCAACTCTAGTATATCGCTGTTTGACAGATCAGTCGTCAAATAACTTCTGTCAGCAAATATACTCTCATGTGGGTTTAATTCAGAACGTTTACTGTAAATCGGGATATCCCAGTTAGTTAGATCAAACCCATACCCAAGATATTCGCTGTAACTCACGCTACTACTAACCTTATGATAACTATTGTCAGGAGGAGCAAGATATCTAGGATGTACAGCAGAACTGTCAAGGATACCATTAAATCCGGTGTCTAGAAGTACAGCATGTGGACGAACATCACCATAATATATATGTATACTCCCGCCAATCGGCATCTTTTTAAAATGTATAATTATCGAGTAGGTATTGTCGCCATTATCAGTGATTGTAACGTCTGAGTACTCGACATGATGTCCTGGCTCAACGGTTGTGTATCCTCCCTGTCTACTATCTTCTGTATTAGGAGGTGTCCAGCCTGGAGGTAAATTGATCTTAAGCTGACCACCGTCCATAGCAGCCTTTTGATTATGGAAATCAATAATGTAGGAATCTTTAATACCATGGATTGCAGGGAGGCCACTGTTCGATATCTTACGGATATTGGTATAATACTCTGACCCTATATGACCTCTTACAGTACCTACAACATACTTAGGTGATTGCTCAAGGGTGAAAGATTCTATACACTCCGGGCCCGGACACTCCCCTGTCGCTGCCCTCCCATCCCGTTTAAATACATTAACTCCACCCTCTGTACTAAAACCTACCACACTTGAATCGTCTGCATCCCACATTATCGTCACCATCGTGTTATCATCTTTAAGAAAACTGTAGGCATGCTGAGAGTTGTCAGATAACGGGATTCGCCTTAGAAAGGTTGCCCTGTCCAGTATATTTTTCAATGTCATGAGTGCGAGGTAGGCTGGCTTTTCAGAGCCATCTTCGCGAAGGATACCAGCGTGTCCCCAGTAGTTAGACCAGGGGTTTGGTGTTGAGCCCTTACTCCAATCTTGCATATGTTCTTGCCAGCCAGACCAGATATAGTCAAGTGTAAGTTGTAAGACAGAACTTCTCACCCTGTAGTTAGCCTGATCTTCCTCTGATATCCCGAGCAGGCCAAGAGCATCACCAGGTAAAGGATAGTCTCTATCTCTATCTGGATCGAGAGTAAGTATACATGGTTTGTCTGGCTTACTATTAGATATACAAGTTGAATATGGCTGCTGCACCATACCGATCGGTACTGTATCTTTACCATCCATATTGTAAGAGATGCCATAGTCTCGGCCTGTTAAGTAAGCGAGACGGATAGCATCAATGATTGTCCCACGATATGTCTTTGAATCAGGGGTATCATACTGAAAAAATTTATAATCCTGATCAGGCGCCTGGTTCCAGAATAGATGCGGAGAAATACCATCTGAGAATATAGACTTATATTTGTCTGCTAGATATTGATAAACTTCTCGTTCCCAGCCAAGGGACCCCCAATAAACAAAGGCATCAGAACGTCCTTTTGATTCATAGAAATCCTTTATACCAAGAACACCTGCACGGAAGGTCTCTGCAAAGGCATCAGAACAATCAGCCACACAAAAATCCATCTCTAAAAATTCATCTTTTTCATAAATTTTGCCATTCATACTCTCACAGTGCTTCCGGAAAATATCAGGATCACAAGAGGAATCTCCGCTAGTCTCACAAAGGTAGAATGCATTGAATTGATTATCTCCGGCTACATAACAGAGACTAAAGTCTTTTTGTAAAAGTTCTTCATTTGTAACATAGGTACCACCATAATCCTCACATCTCGTTTGGATACATGATACATTGTCACACCTATAGATATAAAGTCTATCATCCTTCCTTACACAGACGTCCCATATAAAACCTGATATAAAGGTGCCGGCCACCTTTTCACACCTCTCATCGCAATTAGAATTGGCAGGATCTATTGGAAGACCATTGCTATCTCTACAAGCAGGATAGACTCCACCATAGCTGCCACCCAGTGTGTCATTAGGCTCCTGATCAATCTGCCATGCATCGATCTTGTCATAAAAGCGCTCTGCCAACGAATACATAGTCTTCCTGAAGGCACATAATGCATCAGGATCCGCAGTCCGTATGGCATACCTCCATTCTACACCTGCGGTTGTGTTTTGTTCAGCCGGGTAATCGACCTTATCTGCATCCCACCCACCTGTCCATGCTGGTTTAATTATTAGTGATATACGGTAGTTATTCGATTTGAGATCTTCTATTGCCTGTCCAAGCAAATAATTCCACCAGGTCTTCCAGTGGAGGTCAATATCATTCCAGTTATCCTCTGATTCGCAAGAGCTTGTCGGGATCGTCTGTAGGTATTGCCATCCGATATAGAGATTAGCCCATTTAGCACCTGCCTGTACCAACTTTGAGCCGCCTGTCCCCGTGCCAAGATTCTGCCATGTCTCATTTGAAGGGTAATTATCGAGCATTAGCCAATCGGTCGCGAAAAAGTCTGAAATGCCATGAGTGAGTGGCTCAGCATGTAAATGCTGAGGAACATTATGGAAAGTCAAAAATATTACCAGAGAAATAACTAATCTTTTTAGCATGATCTATTTAAATAACAAAACTATAGAGAGGTGAACACCCAAGTTTTCTAACGGAATTTTAAAGCAGCCACACAAATAATTTGAAATATTATGACATTTATTTCGCTATTTGTCAACTAAAATCTGGATATTTGCAGATAGCTTGACATAAAGGAGTAATTACACTATTATTTTTATTTATAGGAGAATGCCATGAGTGAAGATCAGAAAGGAGTAAGCTATTATGCCGACACAACTTGAATTGGCAACTGAAGGTAAGATAACAGATATCATGAAGAAGATCGCTAGTGATGAGGGGCTCGGTGATGAGTATATCAGGAGTATATCAGGGATATGATCGCAAAGGGAAAGATCGTGGTCCCAAATAATCTTAACAAGAGAAGCAATATTGTAGGAATAGGAAAGGGGCTGAGGACCAAGATAAATGCAAGCATAGGTACGTCATCGGATATAATCGATATAGATGCTGAGATAAAGAAGGCAAGGGCAGCAGAGGAGAGCGGGGCAGATACCCTTATGGAACTTAGTGTAGGTGGTGATCTTGATAAGATCAGGCAGGAGATAATTTCAGCAACTAACCTCCCTGTCGGGAATGTCCCCCTGTATCAGGCATTTTGTGAGGCAAATAAGAGATATCATGATCCCAACAAACTGACAGAAGAGATGCTCTTTGAATTGATAGAAAGGCAGTGTGAGGATGGGATATCCTTTATGGCAATCCACTGTGGAATAAATCGTTACACTATAGAGAGATTAAAGAGACAGGGATACAGGCATGGCGGGCTTGTATCCAAAGGGGGCTCTTTTATGGTAGGGTGGATGCTTGCAAATGATAAGGAGAATCCTCTTTATGAGAGATTTGACAGGGTAGTGGAGATATTAAAAAGGTATGATGTTGTCCTCAGTTTAGGTAACGGGTTAAGGGCAGGTGCGATCCACGATTCCTCTGACAGGGCCCAGATACAGGAGCTTATAATAAACTGCGAGCTTGCCGAGATAGGTCAGGAGATGGGATGTCAGATGATGGTAGAGGGCCCCGGACATGTTCCGCTTGATGAGATAGAGGCGAATATTATACTACAGAAGCGTATGAGCAACGAGGCCCCGTACTATATGCTGGGACCTATTGCCAGTGATGTTACTGCCGGGTACGACCATATATCTGCGGCTATTGGTGCAGCTAACTCTGCACGTTATGGGGCAGATCTTATATGCTATATAACACCCGCAGAGCACCTTGCCCTCCCTAATGAAGAGGATGTAAGGATAGGGGTTAAGACTGCAAAGGTAGCTGTACATATCGGTGATATGAATAAATATAAGGAGCGATTCAGGGGATGGGATAAGGATATGAGTGTGGCAAGACGGGACCTTGATTGGGATAGGCAGTTTTCTATAGCAATGTTTGGCGATGAGGCAAGAAAGACAAGGGAGAGCCGGGTTCCGTTAGCAGATAACACCTGCACTATGTGTGGATCGTTCTGTGCACTGAGTAATGCCAATAAATATTTTATGTAGTGTCTGAACGAAAACTGCCCGTCTACTGCGTTGCAAACTTTGCTTGTAAAAAGATTTGACAATCAGGTTTTTAAATTGTTAAGATGATTTTTAATATATAATAATTGAAGGCGGGCGTAGCTCAGTTGGTAGAGTGTCAGCTTCCCAAGCTGAATGTCGCGGGTTCGAATCCCGTCGCCCGCTTCAGAAAAGTCTCTACTTCTCTATATGCGACAGAAGATCGGTTTAATATTAGGCATTCCTCTCTTTATTTTAATCCTCTACTTACCAACCCCGGCAGGTCTAAGTAATGAGGGACATAAAGTAGGGGCAGTAGCCTTTCTTATGGCATTCTGGTGGATTACCGAGGCGATACCAATACCTGCCACTGCCCTCATCCCCCTTGTCGCTTATCCGTTGCTCGGTATAATGAAGGCAAAGGATGTATCCACCTCTTATGGTCATCACTATATATTTCTCTTCATGGGCGGTTTCTTTCTGGCCAGGGCAATGCAGAAGTGGAACCTGCATGAACGTATCGCACTTTACATAATAAGGGT
Source organism: Nitrospirota bacterium (assembly GCA_003229375.1). Classification (GTDB taxonomy): domain Bacteria; phylum Nitrospinota; class Nitrospinia; order SZUA-224; family SZUA-224; genus SZUA-224. The sequence goes on along the minus strand of QIDP01000196.1, from coordinate 2,676 downwards.
GGTAGGGGTCAGTGCCAGGCGTATTATACTGGGTCTCATGATCGCCTCTGCATTTCTTTCGATGTGGATATCAGATACAGCCACTACGATGATGATGATGCCTATTGGGCTTGCTATTATTCTCCACACCCGGAAGATGTTGGAAAATAAGGGAGAGATTACTAAAGAGATGTTATCCAATTTTTCTTCTGCCATGATGTTAGGGATCGCATATGCCTCATTGATAGGGGGTATCGCAACATTGGTGGGTACCCCTCCAAATATAGTCTTTGCCAGTCAGATCCGGACACTCTTTCCAGGTTCACCCGAGATAGGGTTCTTCCAGTGGATGATGGTAGGGCTTCCTCTGACGATCTTCTTTCTTCCTCTTACATGGTACTACCTAACCCATATAGCAATACCTGTCAAAATGGGGGATATCCCGGGTGGAAAGAGTATTATTAATGATCAGATCAAGGCATTGGGAAGTATGGGGAAGGGGGAGAGATATACCCTTATCATATTTATATTAACAGCATTGGGATGGGTTTTCAGGAAGAATATAGAGATAGGGAATCTTGTTATACCCGGTTGGTCTAATTTGCTGGGGCTTGAGAAATATGTTCACGATTCTACAGTAGCCATCCTCGCCGCAATACTCCTCTTTATCATTCCGGTCAATCTTAAACAGAAGGAGTTTGTACTAGACTGGGAGTGGGCCAAGGGGATTGCCTGGGGAATACTTATACTCTTTGGTGGTGGTATTGCCCTTGCTTCAGGGGTACAAAAGACAGGCCTGGCTCAGTGGATCGGTGGGTTACTATCTGCAATTAAAGGGGTCCCTGTTATTATTATGATACTCTCTGTATGTCTTATGATTACATTTCTGACAGAGATAACATCCAATACAGCTATTGCAACAATCTTTATGCCGATCTTAGGCGCCACAGCAATAGCTATCCATGCAGACCCTATGCTCTTTATGGTACCGGCGGCCATCTCTGCCTCCTGTGCATTTATGCTGCCGGTGGCTACCCCGCCTAATGCCATTGTCTTCGGGAGCGGATATCTGACTGTACCGACAATGGCAAAGACAGGACTTGCTCTGAACCTTATTGGCGCCTTTATGATCACCCTCCTTATTTACCTCCTGGCTGTTCCTATATTCGGGATCACCTTATCCGGCCTGCCCCCCTGGGTCAGGTAATAATACCTATTGGAGCGTTTCCTAATTAATGTTGCATATTTAGGACAGCCGGGACGGCTGTCCTACCAAGGTATTTAGGCTTCAACATCAGTAGGACAGGCGTCTCGCCTGTCTAACAATAGATAGTAAGTTACCGGTTATCTTTTGTCACAAGAAATTTGAGCAGGTCATTCATATCATGACCAAGGAACCTTGGCCATGTCACACCCTTTTCTTTTGCCACATTCAGCATATCTTCAGAATGGTTCCACATAGTTGTCATCAAATCAAGGTAATCATGCCTGCCTCTAATCTCCTTTAATACCGGACCTGGGCCATTGTCATGACATCTTGAGCAGTTATTATCAAACACTTCTTTACCTGAATCTTCATCCCCCTCCCTGCCGGGGTAATTGATAAAATAGAGGTAGGCTACAAGATCAACAAACTCATCTGCAGTGAATTCAGGTATCTTCATCCCCCCGGACTTCATAGCTGTCCACATCTTTGGGCCCCCTTTCCACATATCCGATGCAATATCAAGGGCGCTTTTCTGTCTTTTATCATAATAGACGTTTTTTTTGTGGCAGGAAAGGCATCCTATATCTTCAAAAACCATCTTCCCCTTAACCGGAGACCCTGACAGGCTGTATACCCTTCTTGTATCCATTTCTGTTGCAAAATCAACAATAAACTGTGAAAGGCTTGACAGGTCAGCGCCTTTTAATTCAGGCCAGCCATACTTTCTGGCAGAAAGCTGGAATTTCATATCCAGCCCATGATTCCACAGTGATGTGGCCAGGTATATGGGAGACATGTAGATTTTATATTTGTCAAGGGATATCCCATCTCTTTTGCCATGTCTCCCTATTGCATGGCATTTTGAACAGATAGAATTGGTAAAAAATGCCCTGCCGCTCTCAACATCACCCTTTTCTGTAAAAAAGTTCAGAAAATACAAAAAATCAAGGACAGCCTTCATCTCATCTCTTTTAAAGATTGGATGAGAGATATCTTTTTTCTCCATGTACTTGAACATCTGTGGTGAATGACTCCATAACTTACCGTATATCTGGAAGATATCATCGTTCTTTAATGACCTTATAAGATCGGGTCCAAAGGTCTTTTCGTCAGATTGCAGAGAATGGCACTTAATACATCTTTTCTCTAAAAATATTGTCAGCCCATTCATAGGGGAATCAGGGAGCTTAATAGCCTCTTCAGCTAAACAGAAAGCGGATAAGGAAAGAAAGATGGTTATAAGCATGATTGTTAAATATTTTATATGTTTCATCTCATTACTCCATAAAATATCAAAATAAACAGTAACTACTCAGGTTGTTTAGACTGTAGTCTGTTAGGACTGCGCAAAGAACGAATCAAGGATCCCAATACCTTTTCAGACTCTACAAGTTTTAACTCACAGCCGGTAAAATTGTTTTCATGCAAGTATTCTAAACGCTTCAACAGGCCGAATTGATAATGCAATTCCCTTATTTGTATGATCTCGC
>QIDP01000123.1 GCA_003229375.1 Nitrospirota bacterium | reverse complement strand
TTACAACAATAACTACTATTATAGGGGGTTTTCATGCATAAGTCAATGTTTTTATTGACTTTTTATCTAATAATTTAAACAGGCTTTTATAAAGTTTTTTCCCTTCCTCAAAGGTAGGCATAGGTTCATGTTCTCTATTCAGATGGCATTTTTTAAATTTCTTGCCAGACCCACACCAGCAAGATTCATTTCTCCCTAATTTTTTGCTCACAGTATTATTGATTTATTTACCTAACGAGGCTGTAGAATAAGTTCCAAACATGCAAAAATTGTGTAAATTGGGGGTACCAATGGTACCTTGACCCGAGATTGTCGATTATAAGCCAATTATGGAGGTCGTTTTTTTTAAAATTTCGATTTGACTTATCCTACAGCTTCAACGCTTGGCATAACCAGCCAAAATAAGTGTGGCAGAATGCAATGGCGCCACTCTTATTTTGGTCTGCGTTTATGCCATTGTTAGAGTTTTAGTTACTTTTGTGCTTGGACTTGCCTGGTTGTGCCATATATACAAGAAATGCTTGGCCTGCCTCTTCTATTTTCCATCCTTCACCTGCTCTGCTAATTAACCCGAAACTCTCAAGATAGCCCATATATTTATGAAACTCGTAATTATCATAGAACTTAGGATTCTCGTCTCTGCCAGCGTTATAATAATCTTTCGCCTCAATATCATTTATAGGAATATCACCTTTTGAATTCATATGCTCAAGTAATCTTAGTTGTGAACCAAATATTGTGTAATCCACTCTTTCGAAGAACGATTGCGTTTGGCTATGGGCCAAATTGCTAATTAGTAGTTTTATCTTGTTTTCATCAGTTTCAATTCCTTCTAACTGTTTCCTAATAACATTTTCCAGTTTTGATTGAAGCCCGGTAATATCTTTTGGTGTTAACTCTTCCAGTTTAGACGCTTGCTCAGGTGATTCTGCCTTGCTTTCACTTTGAGCTACAAACTGTAGTTCGGCTCCTTTAAAATTGGCGGATTTGACTTTATTTAGTAGATTTTTTAACATTTCAGGCAGGCTATTTCGATAGAAAAGCAAAGCCAGTGCTGCGACAAATGGCCAAACTCCCGCTTCAAATATCCTTACAATAAAAGTTTTCCAATCCATTTAAATATTTCCTCTGGCAACTCTAACAAGTTATTTTCCAATTTCAGAATAATCTTCAATATTACTTATATATTGATTTTTTCAATGAACTACCCCGCCGCAAGCAGCGGGGTATCAACTTCTCTATTCGGTACATTACTCGCAGCAAGCTGCGGGGAATTAGACCCTAAAAGAGATTAAACTGTCTTGCCCTTCGGGCAGATCTCAAACCATCTCTTTCCGCCTCTGGCGGAATGAAGCTTTTGTTGGGCCAGGTCGGCCTAACAAAATGTCTGCGTCAGTCTGCGTGTGTCTGCGGTTAATCTTTTGAATACTATATCAAATTTATAGATTTATGGAAATTACAATTTCCCTAAATTGCATACCCCTTACCCTATCCCATATATCCCTTATTTTCATGTTTGAATTTGTAACCGTTCACAGTTCACGGTTTACAGTTAACAGTTGATGAAAACAGAAAGTAAAAGGAAATTGCAAAAGCTGTAAACCGTGAACTGTGAACCGTGAACTGTTATTATATTACATATTGAATCCAGGAGTAGCCTTAAATTCTGTCATCATTCCATTCTTTTCCTTATAGTCGAACCAGATACTATTAAATCTTGAACACCTGTTAGGCTCTCCTGGATTATCAATTATTTTAATGTAATAACCTTTTGTTTTCCGTTTTTTTATGTTACACCATATATCTTCCGGCATAATACAGACATCGGCATAGAAATCCGGCAGGAGTCTCTCCAAGAGGGTTGCTATAAAGGCGTTTCTTGCCTTTCTGGTTGTAACACCTTTTAAATTAAGCGCCTTAGCATAGTCAACAGGGGGAGTGAATTTGATGGTAATGATATCCTGAATCTCGTTTGGATGTCCTGAAAAATAGTTGCTACGAATAGTCTCTTCTGTGAACCGTACATTGATATCTATCAGGGTATCTGCCCTCGTTATTCCATGAGTCAAAGGATCAGATATTATTAAAAAAGATAAAAGAGAGAGCAAAGATATAGAAAAAGAGACTTGCCATGCTCTATGCCCTTTGCCCTTTGCCATTACTTATAATTTCTCAATATCGCTGCCATCCTATCCTTACCATACAACTTGACCTTCTGTATCCTTTTTTTCTCTATTTCCTCATCACTGTCAAGAAACCTCTTCCTATTAAATTCCTCTAATCTCTTTTCAAGATCCTGGTGTTCCTTAAAAAGTTTACGAAACTCTTCATTCTCTTTTTTGACCTTTTCAATTACGTTTTCTTCTATTATCATGTCCATGCTCCCTTCTTATCATGATTATGCTATTTTTTATTCCATTTTATCTCTGCCTCAGAACGGCGTATATACTTGGGTTTCAATGTCATAGCATTAGGAACATCCCCCCTTTCCAATTTTCTTAAACCTATTTCAGCTATACTTGCAGCATTAGAGTAACCTTTTGTCTTTGGTGTGAAAATAGCCGTATTTCCAAGTCTCTCTGACAAGAGTTCCCGGTAGACATCTATCCCATCCCCAACAAAAATAGCCGGTTCGTTTATCATGCTACACAGCCTCTCAGGGTTTACAGCCATATCATCGGTCAATTTATTCAAGTGATTATCTTTATATCTGTAGAGTGCAGAATAAACCTCACCTTTTTTTGCATTCAGAATAGGGCATATTATGTTTGAAGAATATGTTAAGGTATTGGCAAGCGCATATAATGTATCGACCCCTATTATAGGTTTTCCTGTGGCTGCAAAAAATCCTTTGCATATACTAAGGCCGATACGGAGGCCGGTAAATGAGCCGGGCCCGATGGCTAAGGCATAACCATCGATCCTATCCATGTTGATAACCGTCCGCTTAAGGACATTGTCGATCATTAACAACAGTCTCTTTGAGTAGGAGGTTTTAGTATTATCTATATCTTCATAAACCAATCGACCGTTATCAACAACCGCCACACTTCCAAGGAGTGTAGAGGTATCTATACCTAATACTATCATTTAACTCCCTTTTTAGGTATTTTGTTTAAAATTACCATTTATTTAGCTCAAAGTCAACTTACTTTTGAACGGGTTAACCTGGACATAAAGGTCTCCTTAACCTCTATTGCACCCTCAGGGCAGACCTCAATGCAGCAATAACATCGAATACACCTATCATAATTGAAACTCAATTTGCTATCAATCACCTTTATCACCTGAGGCGGACATATCTCTATACATAAGCGGCATAGACTACATTTTGCCTTATTCTCCATAGGTCTGGAGGTAAAAAGATCCTTGATGTATCTCCTTAGGAACCTCGGGCCAAACTCCACATCTGTTATTGCAGGAGACCTGAATCTCTTTACCCTTACTTCTTCTATATCCTCTCCTAATATCTTTATCCTTGCAATATCTGTCTCACCTATTCCCATCTCAATAGCAGCGGTTGTGGTATAAATATCTTCCTTTTTTACACCTAAAATCTTACATATAATAACATCTATAGCTACACAATCTCTCCCTGCCAGGATCAACCCGATCTCCTTAGGGGTGCCGCCTTCACCGGGTCCATTTCCTTCTATCCCGATAATTCCATCAACTATAGTAATAGACGGCATAATAGCCTTGTATATCTCCATCAGCATCCTTGCAAAATATTCCCTATCTGCCCCTGCTTCCATATGCCACTGTGCTTTTCTCTTTCCCACAACACATCCAAACAGATTTTTGACACTAAGGGTCAGGAACATCTGTGTATGGGTCTTAATCTTTGGGAGATTTATAACAACATCTGCATCCTGAACAACCCTTGCTATATCGAGGTATTTAAAGATATCACTCTTGTCATTCTTCACCCTTACAGATTCACTGAAAGGTACTAATTCCGCTCCTATCTCCCTTGCAACCTCTTCCATCCCTGTCTTGCGGGTTATATGTCTCCATTTACCTATAGCAGGACTATCTCCTATAGAGGGGATGCCTCCTGCCTCCCTCACCAGGCTTCCAACTGCCTTTACCACTGCAGGGTGAGTAGTGATAGCCTTTTCCGGCGATTTAGCTGACAGGAGATTCGGTTTCAGGAGAACCCTGTCACCTTTTCTTATGAATCTCTCCATACCACCCAGCAATCCCACAGACCGTCTTACAGACTCGTATACCTCATCATAATAATAACTATATGATTTTACTATGGATACCTCGGTTGTCATAATATAGTGAATAGTGAGTAGTCTGTAGTTTTTAAAAGATTATTAATTGGATTTTTTTCATATAATGACTAAATACTGACAACTATTCACATCAAGGTAGAACAGCCAGTCACCCAACTGCCCCCTCGCAGATCTCGCCGTGCGGTTTTCCCGCAACGAGCTCCTCGAAACTGCTCGCTT
>QIDP01000074.1 GCA_003229375.1 Nitrospirota bacterium | reverse complement strand
AAGTAACATACATACTCAACAATCTATTATTAGACAGGCGAGACGCCTGTCCTACTGATGTTGAAGCCTAAATACCTTGGTAGGACAGCCGTCTCGGCTGTCCTAAATATGCAATATTAATTAGGAAACGCTCCAATAGTGTCAACTTCAATTGATTCAATTGAATCATATTTTGTGATATTTCTCAAGTAAAAAATGAAGAAAATGAAGATTAAATTTCTGGCAGGAGAATGTAATGTGAAGTTATTTTGGGGATAGTCTCAGGGAAGGAAAATTACAACCCATTAAAGAAATAAGGTATCTCAAATGCGACAGATTCCGGGGAATCAGAGCCATGGACAGAGTTCTTTTCTTTATCTACAGCCAGATCCCTGCGGATGGTCCCTTCTTCTGCCTCCTTTGGATCGGTTGCCCCCATCAATTGCCTCCATTTAGATATAACATTATCCCCCTCCAGCACAGCCAAGACTACCGGTCCTGAAGACATATAACTTGTGAGACTATCAAAAAAGGGCCTGTGAGCATGGACATTATAAAATCCTTCTGCCTCCTCTTTACTCAACGAGGCCGTCCTCAATGCGATGATATCAAGACCGCTCTCCTCTATCCTGCTCAGGATATTACCTATAAGCTTACGTTCAACTGCATCCGGTTTGATTATTGCTAAGGTCCTCTCTGTCATCATTTAATCTCCTTTGCCCTCTCATACCCGATCGCTAACGCCTTCTTGTTCAGATCAAGAAAGGCCTTTGGAACCCTATCAAGAACAGCCTTTTCCATAGATTCAAATTTTAGTATATCTGTCAGGGCCATGGTAGCGCCTAATGCTACCACGTTTGCAACCACTACCTTGCCCATCTCCTCCCTTGCTATCTCTGTGATAGGGAGCCTGTATATCTTGTGTTTATCCTCGACCGCATTAGGCACAAGATTTGAGTCCACCAGTATAATCGCATCATCCTTAAGGTCTGTGCAATATCTGTCGTATGTGATCTGTGCCATTGAAAGAAAAAAATCTATCTTGCTTGTCCTGGGAAAGATGATCTCTTTGTCGCTAATGATCACATCTGCCTTTGTAGGCCCCCCCCTTACCTGGGAGGTATAGGTTGGGCTCTGCATAGCATATTTATCTTCGTAAAAGATAGCCGCCTCAGCCAGAACTACCCCTGCAAGCATAGCGCCCTGTCCCCCTACACCGGCTATCCTTATTTCATATCTATCTATCATTTATTTCCCTCCTTGCCCTTTAGCCTCTTTTATCAGCCTTTCATAGGCATCGGTATATTCTTCTCTCTCAACCTTATGAAGTACACCTGTAACAAATTTCCCTTCTAATTCCCCGGGTTTCATCTTCTCTGCCTTCCTTAATGGTACAGCTTTATCCTGCAAGAATTTGATAAGTTTTATAGGATCTCCTAACTTGTTCCTCCTCCCATATTGTGTATGGCAGTTGGCTATAACATCTATTACAGTCATCCCATTATGGGCAAACCCTTCCTCCATCATTTTTGAGAGCATGAGTCCCTTTGCAACCGTCTGACGGCCTACAAATGTCGCACCTGCAGCTATAGCAAGTTGTCCTATATCAAATGCCGGATCAATATTACCCATAGGAGTGGTTGATGTATTTATGCCTATAGGAGTAGTAGGTGAAAATTGTCCCCCGGTCATACCATATATACTGTTATTTATAACAATCAGGTTAATGTCTATGTTCCTGCGGCAGGCATGTATAAAATGATTTCCTCCTATTGCCGTGGCATCACCATCACCACTTACTACAATAACATGTTTATCAGGACGTACCATCTTTATACCTGTTGCAAAGGAAACAGGCCGACCATGGGTGGTATGCAGTGTATTAAAGTCTACATACCCTGGTGTCCTTCCTGAGCACCCGATTCCTGATACCATGGCAATATCATCCTTTTTCCAACCCAATTTATGAATAGCCCTGATAATGGCCTTAAGTACAATCCCGTCTCCACACCCGGGACACCACAGGAGTGGTAATTTTTCGTTCCTCAAATAGTCCTCATAAGGAAAAGTCATTTAGTAACCTCCTCTATCTTCTTCAATATCCTCTCCGGAGAGATAGGCCTACTATCAACCTGGTGGATCCCCTTAAGTATAGCCCTTTCCTTAACAATCCTCTCCACCTCTAATATCATCTGTCCAAGGTTCATCTCAGGGACAATAATAGTATGCACCTTCTCTGCCACCTTCAAAAGACCCTTTTCCGGAAAAGGCCAGAGTGTGATCGGTCTGAAAAGCCCTACCTTGATCCCCTTGGCCCTTGCCTCATCCATAGCTGCCCGCGCTGACCTGGCAGTAGAGCCATAAGCAACTAATGCTATGTCTGCATCATCTAAGTTCATCTCTTCATACTTTATAATATCATCGAGATTATCAGATATCTTTCTCAGCATCCTTTCCTCATCCGCCTGTATCAGCTCCGGATTTATGGTAGGAAAACCGGTTTTATCATGATTAAGTCCGGTAACATGGTATCTATACCCCTCATCAAAAAAATTGGCAAGAGGCGGCACATCACCAAATGATGTATCATACGGATAATACTGATCCGGTGGCACTGTTGGTTTCTTCCTGTCTATTATCTCCAATTCCTCTATGTCAGGAAACTCAACCCTTCCATTCATATGACCTGTAATCTCATCAAGAAGAAGGATGACAGGTGTACGATACTTCTCTGAGAGATTAAATGACCTCACTGTCTCCGTAAATATCTCGCGGAGATATGATGGACATAGGGCTATAACAGGATGATCCCCATGTGTCCCCCACATGGCCTGCATAACATCGGACTGGGATGGGGCTGTTGGAAGCCCTGTGCTTGGCCCGCCCCTCATCACATTAACAATCACACACGGTATCTCGGTTATACATGCAAAGCCTATATGTTCCTGTTTCAGAGAAAACCCCGGTCCGCTGGTCGCTGTGATTGATTTTACCCCGGCTAAAGAGGCGCCGATAATCGCACCCATAGAGGCAATCTCATCCTCCATCTGTATAAATCTTCCCCCTACCCCTGGAAGCTCCTTTGCCATAACAGCCGCAACCTCAGAAGATGGTGTTATGGGATAACCTGCATAGAACCTGCACCCGGCAGCAATCGCAGCCTCTGCAACCACCTCGTTTCCCGATAAAAGTCTGACTTTTCTGGACACCTCACTTACCTCCCTAACACAAACAAGATTTCATTTCTAAACAAACAATTTAAAATATAAAGCCCTGTTAGCTCACATTAATAGCAAAATCAGGACATTGTACCTCGCACAGCATACATTTTGTACAGGCATCTAAATTTTTAATAGACGCTATCAGCCCGCTAACTCTGGTGTTATCACTTACCATTGATAACACCTCTGCAGGACAGACATCTACACAGATCCCGCAACCTGTGCATAGCCTGTTACTCACCTCTATAACCGCCTTTTCCTTTTCTTTTACTACAGCCTCTGTCATTTTAACACCATCCTCTAAATTAACTTATGACTTATAACTCATGACTAAATACGCAGGCTGAAACCTGCGGCTACCATTATCGAGATTTTTTTTTGAAAATCTACATTTTTTTTAACTTTAGGCACTTTAGTTCACTTTAGACACTTTAGGCACTTACATTCAACACCTCTGAAACCCTCTTTCCAAGGTCTGCAGGACTCTTACAGACATTCACCCCTGCTGCCTCTAAAGCCGTTATCTTCTCTTTAGCAGTGCCTTTCCCCCCTGCTATTATAGCACCGGCATGTCCCATCCTCCTCCCGGGAGGTGCTGTCATGCCAGCGATAAAACCGACTACCGGTTTTGTCACATTCTCTTTTATATATTCTGCTGCCTCTTCCTCTGCTGTCCCCCCGATCTCTCCTATCATACATATTGCAGAGGTATCTTTATCTGCCTCAAAAAGCTGTAAACAGTCAATAAAATTTGTACCAATAATAGGATCACCACCAATACCAATACATGTTGACTGCCCTATACCGAGTTCTGTAAGCTGCCCCACAACCTCATACGTCAGTGTCCCGCTCCTTGAAATAACACCAACATTCCCTTCCATATGTATATGCCCGGGCATGATGCCTATCTTAGATTTACCCGGTGAAATTATCCCGGGACAGTTTGGACCGATTAACCTTGTCTCCTTATCACTCAAATAACGATAGACAGTTATCATATCAATCGTTGGTATACCCTCTGTTATGCAGACCACAAGCCCTATCCCTGAATCTGCTGCCTCTATAATAGCATCCGCAGCAAATGGAGGGGGAACAAATATAACCGAGGCATTTGCCCCGGTATTATCCACAGCATCTTTAACTGTATTAAAAATAGGGATGCCATCCAGCTCCTGACCACGTGTGACACCGGCAACCACCTTTGTTCCGTAGGCAACTGCCTGTCTGGTATGGAAGGTACCCTCCTTACCTGTAATTCCCTGTACTACCAGCTTTGTCTCTTTATCTAGTAAAATACTCATTTATTCACCTGAAAATCTCACCACGGACAAACAAGTTTGTCCATGCCACCCAGTATCCGTTCACAGTTATCAGTTTACGGTTTACAGTTTTTTCAATTTCCTTTTACTTTCTGTTTTCATCAACTGTTAACTGTAAACCGTGAACTGTGAACGGTTAGCTATTTTCCTAACTGCAGCACTGCAACACCGCAGCACTGATTTTCATCCTCCTTTGTACCTAGTGGGATAAAAATTTTTCTATATTCTAAATCAAGTTACCGATTTTACTACCTTTTCAGCAGCATCGGCCATTCCAGCCGCTACAATAA
>QIDP01000106.1 GCA_003229375.1 Nitrospirota bacterium | reverse complement strand
TACCTCCATTCAAAAAGAAGTAATTATAACCTCCCTTTAGGACATTTCTACTTTGGTTATTTAGGACATTATCATTTTGGCGTAACAGTTTTTTTTAGATAGTTCAGATATAAGATTATCCGTCATGCTGTCTTTCTAATGATGTAAGTATATGAAATATGTTAAAGTATATATCCCTTGTCTTGCAGACAATCTCTGGTGGAAGCTCCGGAACACTTCCTTTTTTATCCCAGTTTATAGATGTGAGATAATCCCTGACAAACTGTTTGTCCAGAGACTTTTGGGGTTTACCAGGAGAATAGCTATCCAGGGGCCAGAACCTGGAAGAATCAGGGGTAAGGAGTTCGTCAATAATAATGATTTCTCCATTGAGGATCCCGAACTCAAGTTTAGTATCCGAAATGATGATCCCCTGACGTTCAGCCAAAGTCTGGGCCCTGCTGCATATGGCAAGACTTAGAGCCTTTACCTGATGGGCAATATTGACACCTACCATCTCTTCCATGGTCTCGAATGTGATGTTGACGTCGTGGTCTCCCACGTGTGCCTTGGTAGATGGGGTAAAGATAGGCTCCGTCAGCTTCTCAGACTCTTTAAGTCCGGCGGGCAGTAACAACCCGCAAACACTCCCTGCAGCACAGTATTCCTTCCAGCCGGATCCCGAAAGGTAACTCCTGACAATGCACTCTACGGGAAGGGGGACGGTCTTTTTTACTAACATACTGCGACCTTTAAGCTGGTCTGCATAGGGATGACAGACCTTTGGGAAGTCTGTCACATTCGTGGAGATCAGGTGATGAGAAGCCAGATCCTCCATCATATTAAACCAGAATTCAGACAGGCTTGTCAGGATATGCCCCTTGTCCGGAATACCATTGGGAAGGACTACGTCAAAGGCCGAAATCCTGTCCGTGGCGACTATCAGGAGATGCTCACCCAGGTCATAGATATCCCTGACCTTGCCCCTTTTAACAGGGCCCAGGCCATCTATATCTGTCTCAAGCAGTATCTTCTCTTTCATAAGCTAAATCCCTCATCAGGTTATTCTTGCAAAAGACGATCAAGGGTCAAAACATAGAGTTTTTCATGGAGTAGTAAGTTGCTCTCAACCTGCAGGTCCAGCAATTCTAACCCAGTCAGCTCAGAGATGATCTCCTTCACCCTGGAAAACGCCTGCTGGCAGAGCCTTTCGTTTACCTCCCTGATGAGCTCTCTCCCGGCCTTCTGAGCACTCAAATTGATCTCCGAGGGAGAGAGGACATCCTTAAAGCGGAGAAAGAGGACTTCACCCTCCGAGGCGATCTTCACCTCGGAGGGCCTCATCCCCATCTCCTGCTCATGCCATGCAGCCATCCGTTGAGATAATTCTGCCTTTAAGGAGGAGGATAAAGTCATGGCGTCTTTATCTGGCTAATTTTTATAGTAAAAAAATGTAAGATTTCAACCTCTTTTTCATTACTAACCTTTACGAGAGAGCAGCCAATGCCGCATTGAAGGTTGCGCTGGGACGCATTGCTTTTGCAGTCTTTTCCTCATCCGGGCGATAATAGCCGCCCAGATCGACAGTGGCACCCTGGGCAGCGTTCAGTTCATCGACGATCTTCGCCTCGTTGTCTCCAAGCTCCTGCGCCAATTTGGAAAAATGCGCCTGGATGTCCTTGTCTTTGATCTGCTCAGCCAACGATTGCGCCCAGTATAAGGCGAGGTAAAAATGGCTGCCACGATTATCCAGCTCATTCACCTTACGGGAAGGTGACTTGTTGCTTTCCAGGAACTTGCAGTTTGCCTGACCAAGGGTCTCTGCAAAAATTTTGGCTTTTTCATTGTTCGTTGCATTGCCGAGATGCCACAACGACTCTGCCAGGGCCAGGAATTCACCAAGAGAGTCCCATCTTAAATGCCCTTCTTCTACAAACTGCTGGACATGTTTAGGCGCCGACCCCCCTGCACCGGTCTCAAACAGTCCGCCGCCATTCATTAGAGGCACGATTGAAAGCATTTTTGCACTGGTGCCCAATTCAAGAATCGGGAAAAGGTCAGTGTTATAGTCACGCAAAACGTTGCCGGTCACTGAAATCGTATCTTTGCCATCTCTCATTCTCTCAACCGAGAATTTAGCTGCTTCGGCTACAGGCATGATATGGATCTCCAGGCCGGTGATATCGTGATTTGGTAAATATTTATTTACTTTCTCGATGAGCTGCACATCGTGGGCTCTCGTTTTGTCCAACCAGAGTACTGCGGGCGTGCCCGTTGCTCTTGCCCTTGTCACAGCAAGCTTTACCCAATCCTGTATCGGCCCATCCTTTACCTGGCAGCTCCGCCAGATATCGCCTTCTTCTACAGTGTGTTCGTGGATGGTGTTTCCTGAAGCGTCAACAATACGAATCGTTCCGTCTCCAGGGGCCTGGAAGGTCTTGTCGTGAGACCCATACTCTTCCGCTTTTTGGGCCATCAGACCGACGTTCGGAACCGTTCCCATGGTTGCCGGATCAAAGGCTCCATGTTCTTTACAATTATCAATGGTTTCCTGGTACAGGCTTGCATAGCTGTGGTCGGGAATGACCGCCTTTATATCGTGAAGCTCGCCGTCGGGACCCCACATCTTCCCTGATTCACGGATCATGGCAGGCATGGATGCGTCGATAATAATATCACTGGGCACATGCAGGTTAGTGATCCCTTTGTCTGAGTTCACCATGGCAAGCTCAGGGCGGTTCTTATATACTTCCCGGATGTCCGCTTCGATCTCTGCTCTTTGCGCTTCCGGCAGGCTCTGGATCTTTGCATAAAGGTCGCCGAGGCCATTATTAAAATCAACGCCAAGCTCTTCAATGACAGCCCTATGTTTTTCAATAACGTCTTTATAGAAAACCTTAACACAATGACCAAAAATGATGGGGTCGGATACTTTCATCATGGTGGCCTTCATGTGCAGAGAGAACAACACGCCCTGCGCTTTTGCATCTTCTATCTGCTCCTCAAGAAATTTGGTTAAGGCATTTTTGCTCATGAACGTTGCGTCAACCACCTCACCCGCTTGAAGGGGATTCTTTTCTTTGAGAACGGTAATGTTTCCGTCCCTGTCAACAAATTCGATCCTTGCGTCTGTTGCCTCTGCTATGGTTGTAGATTTCTCGTTGGAACGGAAATCGCCACTGCTCATCGTTGCAACATGTGATTTTGAGTCCGAACTCCATGCGCCCATCCTGTGGGGGTTCTTTTTCGCATATTGCTTGACTGCGACTGCCGCTCTGCGGTCAGAGTTCCCTTCTCTTAATACAGGGTTGACGGCGCTTCCGAGAACCCTGGAATATCTTGCTTTAATCTCTTTTTCCGCATCGTTTTGCGGCTCCTCCGGATAGTCGGGAAGGTCATAGCCTTTTTCCCGCAACTCTTTGATTGCCGCTTTCAGCTGCGGGATAGACGCGCTGATATTGGGGAGTTTGATGATATTGGCCTCCGGCGTTTTTGCAAGCTCACCCAATGCGGCCAGATCATCGGATTGTCTTTGACTCTCAGTCAGGTTGTCCGGAAAGTTTGCGATAATCCTGCCTGCAAGAGAGATATCCATTGTTTCAACCTCAATACCTGAACCCTTTGTAAATGCCTGGATGATAGGGAGTAAAGAGCAAGTTGCCAGCGCTGGCGCTTCATCTGTTTTTGTATACATAATCTTTGATGTTTGTGTTGTCATGATTTACCTCCGAAACTGTTTATATATTCACTCATCTTTTTCTTCTCCTTAGGGACTGTAAAAGTTATTACTTTACAGTCCCTAAATGTATTGTATTTGTGTAATGGTTGATAATCTCTAAAAACGCCTCGGTTTAGATACACCCCCTTTCTCCGACTCCACACAGGCCTGACATCCACCGGGAAATAAAAAAGGCCGACATCAAAATCCTTATGCAGGAGAGATGTCGGCCTACCTTCCATCAGACCGCCATTACTGCTGCCTCCTGGCATGTCCGCCTATATTTTTTAACAAAAAAAGCCAGCCTTCAATTCATACAAAAGACTGGCCTATGCTCTAACTGGTTTAGTTTATTTGTTTGAAAACCCTTTAAATCATCTGCACCTGTTCATCTTCTATTTCTATCAAAACCTTCTTAACATGTCAAGAAAAAAATTATCAAATAATAACCCTTAAAAATCTCATATTCTCATTTAACCATGCAAAAGGGGGGAGGTCAAGAGTAACAATTTTTTAGGATTTGGAGATGTTTAGCAAATCGGTTCCCATATGGAGTGATATATCAGATTGGTAAAGAGAAGATTAATATCATAGCAATCATGCAGTTGAACAGAAAACCAAGTTATTGGAAGAAAAGAATAAAATAGCATAACACTTATAAGGCCTCCTGTTGTCAAGGGCAAAAAATCCCCCTTAATCCCCCTTTTCCAAAGGGGGAGACCTGAATAAAAATAATTCCCTAAACTATAGCCCAATCACGCGTGCATAAGTTTTGGATAGCAACCCCTAAAAACCGTAATTACTTTTTGGAATTGGTATTAAAAGGTGAATTCAAGCCCATTAGATTTTTTATAGAAATAATTTGACATTCTCCAATCTTTGCAACATAATATTTACAGACACTAGATGTTTTGCTTTGATAATTGGAGGGTGTCCAATGAACGCAAGAAATAATCAAAAGCATACCCGTTTAGGTGTGGAAATGGTAAGGAAGTTATCCGAAGATGGGAAGCGTATATTTACCATACAAGATGCACGAAGGGTTGCGTCTTCCTGTGGAATAACAGATAGTTATCTCCTCGAATCCTTACATCATCTTTCAAATACAGGTTGGATAGTTCGTCTTAAGAGGGGTCTATATATTATTTATTCATCTTTTCCGGGTATGACTCCTATCCATGAATTTGAGATTGCTATGGCCTTGGTTCATCCCGCTACTATAAGTCACAGGTCTGCTATGCATTTTCATGGCATGACAGAACAGATACCACAAAGAGTATATGTTACAACTATACAGCCAATTGTTGCATCAAGAGCAGTTAAGAGACGAAATAAGAATCAAAGAAGTTTTAGTCGGGAAATAAATGGTATCCTCTATCAGTTTGTCAGAATAAAGCCTGACAGATTTTTTGGCTTTAAGGATTATTGGGTTGGAGAGGCTAAGGTGACAATAACGGATCCTGAACGAACACTCATAGATGGGCTTATTACCCCTAAGTATTTTGGAGATTGGGCAGAAATTTATTCTGCATTTGAATCCCAATTTTCCAAGCTCGATCTGGATAAGATGATTGCCTACTCTTTACGGCTTGATGCTGCTGTTGCTAAGAGATTAGGTTGGATACTTGAAAACATAGGAGGAGTGGATAATTCGATATTAGAGAAGCTTGAGGGTATTCCGATTAAGGGTTATCGGGTTCTTGATCCTACTGGTCCCAGAAAGGGACATTGTAACAAGAGATGGAAGATTCAGGAAAATCTTCCTGGGAGGGTTATCAGATGAAACCATTACGAAAAAGACTCGAAGACGCAAGGAAAGACACAGGACTCTCATGGGAAATAATTGAGCGTGACTATATTCTTTCATGGGTTTTAGCTGGCATTGCAGTTAATGGGAAATTACACAATGGACTTATCTTCAAAGGTGGAACTGCCTTGAAGAAATGTTATTTTGGCAAGTACAGATTTTCGGAAGATCTTGATTTTACCGCTAAAGAAGGGGTCCCAAGGGAAGATCAACTTGAGGAGGAGATTCAGCATACTTGCGAGTTAGCTACTGAATTAGCTCAGAATTTTTCTCCTCTTGAATTAAAGGCAGAGAGATATACGGAAAAGGAACCTCATCCCGGTGCTCAAGAAGCCTTTTACATAAGAGGCAAACTTCCCTGGCATCGCCAGTTTCTGGTAAGGGTAATGATTGAGATTACCATAGATGAACCAGTAAAGATTGAACCAATAAAGAGGCAAATAATCCATGGTTACGAAGAAATGATTTCTCAGGAAGTCTATGTATATTCACTTGAAGAGATTATAGCTGAAAAAATGCGAGCTATATTACAACACCTTAAAAAACTAGAAGATCGTGGCTGGAGTAGGTCACGAGCAAGAGATTATTATGATCTCTGGAAGATATTGAATCATTATCCAGATAAGTTGAGGACAGAAATTTTACCAAGTCTGTTTTTAGAAAAATGTAAGGTCCGAGAAGTTGAGTTTAGCGGACCAGAGGAATTTTTTGATAAGACTCTATTGGATTATGTTGCTAAAACATGGGAGCAGTGGTTAGGGCCATTAGTCCCTGAGTTACCACCGTTTGAACCAGTAATAAATAATCTTAAACAGAAATTTTCTGATTTGTTTAAATCCTCTAAATGAACCTGCAAAAGCCAATTTTTTTTGGCAAAAGGATAAAGAAGAGTAAATGCAGCAAAAACACCTATACAAAAGGTGAGATTGTTTTTTCAGGTGAGATTGAACACCTTGGTATAGGTACAAGACAAACAAAATTGTGAGTAAAATATCGAAATCCGGATCAATTTTTCCAACCCCCGGCAATATCTCTTTCAATTGCATTTTTTGGGTTTAATATAGTAGGGCAAAACAGACATCCTCAGTGAAGACTCAGTGAAGACGGTTCAGTCCAACAGTATTTTATCCATAGTGCTTAAATATCCTATTGCTAAATTTGAAAATTTTTTGTATAGTAGCACTATAGATAAATACTAATCGTTAGCCCAAAACAAATGCATGAAAATCTACAAGTATATAAGCCTTCTCAAATTGGAAAATGGAGAATTAGAGCATTTCTGTCAAGTAGTTCTCGAAAATCAAATATGGTGTGGGAATCCAGTAAGATTTAATGATGAAAATGAGTTTCTATTTAGAATGGATTACACACCGTCAAATAGGACTATAGAATTGTTAGCATCTGTAATTTCAAAATACAAATCAAATCCATCATTACCACCAACAGTATCGTCTACTCTTGCAATTAATAATGGTCATTTGGAAAAAATAGCATCACCTATATTAGAAGATATTTCGTTGAAATGTCGAAAAGAGCTTGGAGTTACTTGCTTTTCTGAACTTAGAAATGATTCACTTCTTTGGAATCGCTATGGTGGATGTAGAAATGGTGTTTGTATAGAAATAGAAATTAGTAGCGAGTTAATACCTGAATCTTGCACGAAATGCAGCTCTGGCGTAAGGCGTGACCGATTTTTTTACGCCCCTCCAGGAATATTGCAGCTACCCCCGGCAG
>QIDP01000078.1 GCA_003229375.1 Nitrospirota bacterium | reverse complement strand
CTTCCTGATACATCCTCTAGCCCAAGCCACAGGACCCTTGGATATCTGATATTCGGAAAGACCCCTACCTCTGTAACATTCAGTGTAAAAGAAAGAATCCCCTTAGCTGATTCAGAAAGAGACCCCTTTATATCGCTAATCTGCTTTTCTGAGATATTACCCAAAAACTTCAAGGTTAAATGGATATTAGACGGTCTTACAAGGCCAATATATCCCTTCAGGGATCTGAATCTATCCTGAATCACGGATATCTTTTCCTTCAGCGAATGAGGTATATCTATAGCAATAAATGCCCTTATCTCATCCATAAATTATCAGAACCTCTTTGCCTTGTCAAATAGAATTCGTATTTAACCCCTCCTGACCCCTGTGAACTGTTACTAAAATAGTCTGAAAGATTGCAGTATTAGGTTTGCGAGGATCCCGGCAACTATATCGTCCAGCATCACCCCGAGCCCACCCCTGATCCTTTCTATCTGTTGAAATGGCTTCAGGATATCCAGGAGCCTGAAAAGGAAGAATCCCCCAATTATAAACCATACTCCCTCTGGCAAGAGAAACATGGTTACCATGAAACCAACTATCTCATCGATTACAATATAACCGGGGTCCTTCTTATTCAGGATCTTCTCTGCCTCTCCTGAGAGCCATACACCCAGAGAAAAAAGTAAGATTATTATTATAAGATAAAATAGGGGATGAAGTCTATAGAGGAATAGATATAGTATAACACCAACAAGAGTTCCGGCAGTTCCGGGAGCTACCGGGAAATATCCGCTGTATGCACCTGTAGCAATAAAAATAATAGCCCTTTTCATGAAACTTTTTCGATTTTTATCGTAATAGTTCACCGCAGAGGTCACAGAGGTCACAGAAAAAAATAAAAAGTAAACTATTATCACCTAAAAGCGATAGCAGTTTACTTTGCCGGGCCTCCTCGCCTGTCAATTTTATCTTTTACTTTCTCCTTAAAGAGTTGCGGGCCCTGCATAACGACATCTTTTATTGCCTCTTTCAAATCGTCCTTGAATATATCCATATAATAATATGCTTCCTTCCCGGATTTAATCCCTATCCATGGATTCATGATAGTACATCTCAAGGCAAAGATCTCATCATCACAACATCTCATATCCGCAGTGTTATAGTTTAGGGGATTGGGTTTAAAATTCTCCGGATCAATCCCTATCAGCTTTAAATGATTATGCATGCTGTTTTTATAATGATCTATAAACCCTAGTTCTGTGGTTCCATATCCGTCATACTTAAGTCTGGTATATGAGATGATGAAGTTATGCTCGCCAAGAGGCTTATCCTTGGTGAATTTAAGATGATTGTATACCTCCTCAGCAAAGCAGTTCATATGAAGCAGAGATGGCCCATGCCTTTTTTCTTGTAGATCCCAATTCAAAAGAAAACATAGCATGTTCATGTCCGGTGGATTGTTCAGGACCCTTAATTTAACCTGGCCTTTAAAATGTTTTGATCCCAATTCCGCCTTTAATTCCTGCTGCAAACAATCCTCCAGGTCGTGTAGGATAGTCAGGAAGGTATAAGTGTTTTTGAGTGCCCTTGTAATTAAGATTCCATGCCCTGACTCATTCAATGGGAGCACCTTTGTAGAGAGCCAGCAGGCCGCAGCAGCGGCGCCTGGTTTTGATCCTTCAAGTATATAGCTTCCGATAAAAGGCAAAGCAAGATATCCCGGATTAAATGCAATCTCCCATTTTACCCTTCCATCCTTGAAAATGACCGCTCCTGCAGGATAGGGTATGTACCCTAACTTGTGCGGATCGATTGTTACTGAATCTGCTTTATTAATCGATGTTAAGGCCTTTACAATATCTTCATCAGGAGGCCATTGAGGCATATTGGCTCTATGAATCCTACCGGTGACCTTCTTTGGGGTTATGGGATTGTTAGCCTTGTCCTGGAAAAGAGACCGTATATAACCTCCATATGCTGCATCACAATGGTGATAGAAGCTTAATCTGGATCTGAATTGCTTCCTGAACTCCTCAATCTTATGGATCGGGTCAATGGCCGCCTCTTCGGTACTCCCGCATACCGAAATGACAGCAATAACAGGTATCCTTTTATTATAAAAGTGCTTTAATGCCTTCTGCAATACCTCCTCATCCATTCGGAAGTTTTCTCTTATCGGGATAGAGATTAATTGATCTTGTCCCCTGCCAAGACCTAATACCTCAGCAATCTTAGCCAGGGAATAGTGTCTTGTTGATGGGACTATAATCACCCCTTGTTTAATTTGGTTCTCTTTTTTACCGGTATCTTTAAATATCTCCTTTTGGGTTTCCATAATAAAGCTATGAAGTCCGAGTGTGGGGAGACTTACAGAAAGAATTTCTCTCTCAACAGTATCTTGAAGCCTTTTTCCTCCGATATCATAAGAGACCTTCAGAATCTTTATACGTAGGTCCAGGGTCTCTGATGGTGATATATTCAAAAGTTGCCATGCTGTTAGTTCTGTAATAGGGGTATCTCCTATTTTAACCTCCTTTTTGATCTCTTCATGTTGCTCAAGCACTCTCCTTATGGCAAGAGGTAAATATTTCAAATTTCTTGCCACCCAAAGCGCCTCCAGGTTTGCTATAGTACCACCAGAACATATATGCCCCCATGCCATGTCCCGGTCATATTCCAGCAGGGTCTTAGGATCTTTTCTGATTTCGTATGTCTTGTATCCCAACAGGGATGCCAGTTCCTTTCCAAACTCGATCTCTAAGTCGGTTGTTTCTGGTGAGGCCTCTTCTGTTATATTGTTTGGGTTATAAAGCATGGCAGCAAAATAACCAACAATACCCGGTATCAATTGATCACTGAGCATATGCCCGATATAGCGGGGATTAGAGAATGGTATATCATTCCTTTTAAGTTTTCTGAGAAGATCGTTAAGGTTTTGAGAGAGTTCTCTTCTGTTTCTTTCAAATTCCTCTGTTCTCTTATCTTCCTCTCTGATTACAAAAGGATCTTCCGGATGAAAATTCCTACGCCAAAATATATGGTCTCGTAAGACATCGGTAATGAGTTTTTCTACAAGATCGGCATTCTCTGCCTGAGGACCCAAGAACATTGTATCAACAGTTGCCCTTTCTAAGCGGTTTATCCTTTGTTTAGCTTTTTGTTTAAGATACTCCAGGTCCTCTTTACTAAGCCCCTTAGCTCTTAGATCTTTTTTAGGGATATCCTTTTTGATCAGATCGTCCAATGTGTAGACACCACATTTGTGCAGCTTTTTAACTATATCCAAGCCAGCCAGCTCAACCAGTTCATTCATAGCATTTTCTTCCATGACCTCATACCCCCTTTTGGACGAATCCTTAACAGCTCCTGAATATATCGCAAATAGCCCCTGCTTTCAAGTAAATGTGTCGCAGGGCCAGCAATTCCAGATGAATGGCCAAAATCATTTTCATCTACTCCTATGGCCTCCATTATTAGCTGAATATGATCTCAGATGCAATATGAAATCATAAATGGTCCTATAAATTCAGAATATTTTATAACTGCACAAAGAAGAAAACTGTTTTTTCGCACACGAATCACGTAAAAGAATAGAGGAGTCACATTTTCTGCCTTTACTTTGCTCTTTAAAATGTGTTATATGCCCAAAAAAGATAAATTTGGGACAAATTCATAAAAATATTGCATTTTTTCCTGATCTTTGCTTTAATATTTTTATGAGTCAAAAAAGGAATTGCCTATCATTCGGTGGTTCTTTTCTCCTAAAATAAAAGTGCCTGTGAGAAATGCCCATCGTCCCTGAATGAGCATCAAGAGAACAAAAACCGAAAAGGATTGGTAAAATGGTGAAGAATAATATCGTGAATTTTCCTACGAAACTGTTTTTGAATACACAGATTCCTGCAAGCCTGTGGTTTTTGAGCAGGAATAAAGCCAATGGGAAGTTCCGCAACCGCATCGATGAAATCTTGTTTATTGACGCCCGGAACATGGGGCATTTGATCAACCGCAGGACACGGGAGTTTTCTAAAGATGATATAATGAAGATTGCCAATACTTATCGTATGTGGAAATCTTCACCCTCCTCTAACTCCTCCCAGCGGGAGGAGGATAAGAACCCCTCTGGGAATGTCGGGGGGGAGGATAAAAGCTCCTCTCCCTCTGGGAGAGGCGGGGGTGAGGGTGTCCAGGGATATGCAGATATCCCCGGATTTTGCAATTCGGCCCCTATTGAAAGGGTAAGGGAACTCGATTATGTACTGACACCCGGACGGTATGTGGGGTTGCCGGATGATGAGGATGATTTTGATTTTAATGAGCGGTTTAGCAAGCTGAAAGCAGAGTTTGAAGAGCAGTTGAATGAGGAGGGAGAACTCAATCATAAGATACGTGAAAATATAGCGAAGATAAAAATTGAAAGTGAAAAGTGATGTAATAGTGGATAAAAAAGAAGCGCTCAACCAGATAGCCCCTGGCGAGGGAATAAACATAGAGTTCAAAGAGAGCAAGAACAAGCCGAATAGAGATATTTATC
>QIDP01000011.1 GCA_003229375.1 Nitrospirota bacterium | reverse complement strand
TAGCTGTGAAACCAATTTTTAAGCACAAATCAAGGCAATAAGGAATTTTAACCCATATATTATGGAATACTTTTAAACAGGCTTTATTAAGGTAGCTATTTGTTTCTTTATTCTTTTTTGACTTTTAATCTGTCATTTTGATTTTTTATCTTTAATTTTTGATTTTTATTAGTTTTCAATTTTTGGTTAGTTCAACTTAAATACGAAAGAGGGAAAAAGATTATATTCCATTAACTTTAGGCATTTTAGTTCACTTTAGCTCACTTTAGGCACTTATAAATAAACATCACCTATGATGGTAATTTGATTTGAATTATGTCTGATAAAGTAAGGGTTCGATTTGCGCCCAGCCCTACAGGTTATTTGCATATAGGTAATGCCCGTACAGCCTTTTTTAATTGGCTCTATGCGAGAAAGAATGGGGGGAAATTTATTCTCAGGATAGAGGATACAGATAGGGAGAGATCGTCAGCAGAATTTGAGAGGGTAATCCTTGATGATATGAGATGGATGGGGTTAGAGTGGGATGAGGGTCCTGATTGTGGAGGGGAGTTTGGCCCTTACCGGCAATCAGAGAGGCTTAATATCTATAAGGAATATGCCTTTCAACTCCTGGAAAACGGAAGGGCATATAATTGCTATTGTACCCCTGATGAATTGGAGAAGAGGAGGAATGAACTTCTAACTAAAGGGATAGCCCCTAAATATGATGGCAGATGTCGTAACCTCTCAGAAAAGGATAGAGTAAGGTATGAGGAAGAGGGTAGGAGGCCGGCAATTAGATTCATTGTGGGAGATGGGACGGTCGAAGTAGATGATATAGTAAAGGGAAAGGTTTTTTTTAATTGTAGTACGATTGGGGACTTTATTATCTTCCGCTCTGATGGTGTAGCAGTGTATAATCTTGTAGTGGTCATTGATGATGCCCTGATGAAGATTAGCCATATCATTCGGGGAGAGGATCACCTTCCTAATACCCCCCGTCAGATACTTCTAAGCAGGGCATTGGGATTTTCTGTGCCGAAGTTTGCACATCTCTCTACTATCGTGGGATATGATCGAATGCAATTGAGTAAGCGGCACCATGGGATATCTATAGGGCATTTTAGAAAAGAGGGGTTTTTGCCGGATGCCCTGTTAAATTATCTGTCATTAATAGGTTGGTCTCCCGGGGGTGAGGAAGAGATTATCCCGTTAGAGGATATTATAGAGAGATTTTCTTTAGAAAGGGCGTCTAAGGGGGCAGCCATCTTTGAACCGGATAAGTTAAGATGGATAAATGGTGTATACATAAGGAATATGGATTTGGAAAAGCTTGCAGACGCCCTTATCCCCTTTATAAAAAAAGAGGGTGTTGATATCGAAGGAGTGGATAGGAGATGGATGGAGAGGATGGTCGATGCAGTTCGTGATAATCTGGAGACCCTTGAGAATGTAAGTGAGTATATTGGCATCTTTTTTGGAGTCGATATTAATATATGTAAGAAAGGGATGGATGTGCTGAAGGATAATGGTGCAGTCGATGTGATAAAGGCGGTAAGAGATGAGATCAGAGAAGTAGATAGTATTACACAGGATATATATATAAAGATGGTGCCAAGCATCAAGAAAAGGATGAAAATAGGGGGGAAGAGGTTATTTATGCCGATCCGTGTAGCAATTACCGGTAAGACAAAAGGTCCCGAGCTTGAGAGACTATTTCCTCTTCTCGGTAAGGATCTCTTATTGAAAAGGATAGATAAGGTTTTGGACCATGTCTCTAAGAATCTATAACACACTAACAGGGCAAAAAGAGATATTCAAACCGATCAAGCATGGAGAGGTTGGTATGTATGTCTGTGGTGTGACTGTTTATGACCTCTGCCATATAGGACATGCCAGGGCCACAGTTGTATTTGATGTAATTTATCGGTATCTGAAATACCTTGGTTATAAGGTAACGTATATCAGAAACTTTACTGATGTAGACGACAAAATAATTAATAAGGCCATAAGTGAAGGTACTGGCAGCCATGAGGTTGCAGAGAGATATATCAAAGACTTTTATAAAGATATATATCCTTTGGGGATTGAGAGGCCAACCTGCGAACCCAGGGCAACCGATCATATTCAGGAGATGATAGATATGATCAGGATTTTGATAGATAAGGGGTATGCCTATGAGGCAGGGGGGGGTGTCTTTTATTCGGTGGGTAGATTTGAGGATTACGGGAAGCTTTCTGGTAAGAAGATTGATGAGTTATTAGCCGGAGCAAGGATTGAGGTAGATGAACATAAGCGGGATCCTCTCGATTTTGCCCTGTGGAAAGAGAGTAAACCCGGAGAACCTGCATGGGAGAGTCCATGGGGTATGGGAAGACCCGGATGGCATATAGAGTGTTCTGCTATGAGCCATAAATATTTGGGAAAGACCTTTGATATTCATGGAGGAGGAAGGGATCTTATCTTCCCGCATCATGAGAATGAGATTGCTCAATCAGAGGGAGTGACAGGAGAAAGGTATGTTAATTACTGGATTCATAACGGTTTTGTGGATATAAATAAGGAAAAGATGTCTAAATCTCTCGGGAATTTTTTTACAGTGAGGGAGGTGCTGGTCAGGTATCATCCAGAGGTCCTCAGACTTTTTCTGATTTCCAGTCATTATAGGAGTCCGATCGATTTTTCGGATTATAACCTTAAAGAGGCAAAGAAGGTATTGGACAGGTTTTATGATATCTTGTGGTTTGCGAAGACTGCAAATATGGTATCCGTCTCAATGAAAGAGGTTCTCCATGAAGAGAATGATGACCTGATGAAGAGGTTTGAGGATGCAATGAATGATGATTTTAATACTGCCCTGGTCATAGGATATTTAAATGATCTGTTAAGAGATCTGAACAGATTGAAAGACAGGATGCCAAATTCGACCTCTGAGGAAAAAAAAGAGATATTAATCAATATTAATAAAGGGGTAGGGGTAGTGAAAAGGGTAGGGGATGTGATCGGCCTATTTTGTGTGGATCCTGACGAGTATATAAAGGGTCAGAGGTTGGAAAGGATAAAGGAATTGGGTATAGAAGAGGTTGAGATTAACAGGTTAATTGAAGAGAGAAACAATGCCCGCCAAAGGAAAGACTGGGATGCGGCTGATAACACACGATCTTATCTGGAAAAGAAAGGGATAGTTCTAGAAGATACACAGGAAGGTACCTCGTGGAGGATAAAGGATTCAGTTAAAGCGACAGTTTGAAGTGCCTAAAGTTAAAGAATTTGAAATTTTAACATAAAAAATAATTCAATAACTTTAGGCACTTCAAACTTTAGGCATTTTAGGCACTCTTTAAAAGAATAACTCCCTGAAGTCAGTTTGAAATTACGATTGAATTATGATCATATATGGTATAAATCCTCTTATAGAGGCACTGAGGTCGGGGGATAGGAGGTTCGTAAGGATAATCCTTTCTGATAGAAGGAGTCGAAAAGGTGTAAAGGAGATAATCCGTTTGGCTGAAGATAGAGGGATCAGAGTAGATAAAGGAGAGGTAGAAGATATTGATAAGATATGTGGCAGTCTTTCTCATCAGGGAATTGTAGGTATTGTCTCAGAAAAAAAGGTCGTGAGTCTTGATGACCTGATAGACTTATCGTTTAAGGGGGAGGGAGATCCCTGTATAGTAATCTTAGATGGTGTAGAGGACCCCAGGAATTTGGGTTCTATAATTCGATCAGCCGAGGTTTTTGGTATGCGAGGGGTGATAATCCCTAAGGATAGGTCGGCAGGATTGACAGCCACTGTTGTTAAGGCCTCGGCAGGTGCTATGGAATATATGCCTATTATAAAGGTGACCAATATTGTGCGGGTGATTGAGGTCATAAAGAGGAGAGGCTTTTGGGTAGTGGGGATTGATATGGCAGGAGAGACCGGGAGTTATTTTTTTAAATTTGAAGGACCGATTGCTGTCGTGATCGGGGGAGAATCAAGAGGTATAAGGAGATTGGTAAAGAGGAAATGTGATTTTCTGGTATCGATACCGATGATTGGCAGGATTAATTCTCTAAATGTCTCGGTAGCTAGTGCAATTATTTTCTACGAAATTCTTAGACGCAAGGCCGTGAAAGGGAGCTAATAAAGTAATGGTTAATTAAAGTGGAGCCCGCTGAGATCGCAGAGTTCACTTTTTATTTTTTTGTGACCTCTGCATAGATAATTATCAATAAACTTAGATATAAAAAGAAAATCGATAAAAACAGTTATTTTTATATGCAATTTGTTTTGCAATTTGTTATAATAAGAAAATTTTGAAGAATAAGAAGTTTGACTGAAATGATTTTAGTAGTATAATTAAAAATTTTGACTACATGAGTTTATTGCTTTATGAGTTTAAATGCTGGTGTAGCTCAATGGTAGAGCAGCTGATTTGTAATCAGCAGGTTGTAGGTTCAAGTCCTATCACCAGCTCCAGTATGAACTTAGCGCAGTTTCGCTACATAATAATCATGAGTAAACCCCCAGCTCTGCTGGGGGACTCCCAGAGTTTGACATTTACGGGAATAAATGAAAGCCTCCATACTGTGA
>QIDP01000188.1 GCA_003229375.1 Nitrospirota bacterium | reverse complement strand
TGTTAAACTTACTATTTTAGAAGGATTCACAATGTCTATCAATCCCTATTTATCCCTTATTGCTACCGTAGTAATTGGGAGAAGAGCCATTAATTTTGAAATAAATCCAGATGGGAGCTTGAGGTCATCTTCAATTTTCCTTATCTCTTTATCCAAATCAATAATCTTTTTACAAGTCATATAACGATAGAATTGTTAGATGTGATAATACAGTGAGAATTTTAATCATCATCAATCAAAAAAATACTTGTTTAACAGGATAATTATTACCAAAACAACGAATCCAATTCCAATTTTAAATCCAGTATAACGATAATCTTCAGCAATAGTTAGCTTTAGATTTGAAATGCCTGTATACAGCGCTTCTAGCTTTTCATTCAAGTCGTTTAGTGTTACTTCCTCAATGTTGCTGGATTTGTCCAATTCAGATTCTTCATCGAACCATTCTGGGTGTTGATTTTCATATTGATCACACATTGAATTGAATTGATTTACAAAGAACAAACCTTCATGCTTCCAACATAAACCAGAGAGTTTGGATCTAATATCATAGCGCCGATATAACTTCGGATTCCCTGTAGCCCAAATAAGGAATTCCTTTCCGTCTTTTTTAAAAAGCGGGTCGAGTTCCTCGGGACTATCTGGATCAAAACGTTCATAATAGGAATACCTAAGCGAAGGGTCATCAGAATCTTTAAGGCTGTCAAATTCTTCTGAATATGCAGGATACAAACTAGCTATAGCAGTTCTACAAAACTGCCAATTAGATAACTCTTGTTCGTTTTCGACGCGCCACATCTGAAGCGCCTTAGGTATATCTATGTCTATATTTATGCCATAGACATCGTTTGTTACAGCACCTCCATATAGACCCGATAATATCCCTGCCCATACTTCAGTTACAGGTACTTTTAACGATAGATTCCATAACGCATCGAACACTTCATTCCAGCGATAGTCTGCATATCCATCTAACCGTGAATCATCATATGGTGTCCTGAGGCGCTCATTTCCAATTGTTGCAGCTACCATTGCTTGCCATTTATTATCTTCCACTAACTCAAAAACACCTTTTTTTTCATAGAGTTCGACAAGGAAATCAGAATCTAAATGAGGATTAGAAAATAGCGCTGCGATTTCCTCACTTGTTCCGGTTTTGAGGAGCTCTTTTACGATTTCAGTGCTAATCCAAGACTCATGGGTGGGTGAAAAGCCGGGTGAAAAGCCGCCTCTTAATGCGATCGGATTTGACAATGCCGCTAGACGAATCGCTTTGTTTCCTTCTTTAAAAAGAGCTTCGACAACTTCCGGATTAGTCCCATATTGAGCTATGGCCAAATTTATAAGTGGTTCTTTTTTTTTGAGCAAAATCGGTTCGATTTCATATAATTCATCGAAACCAAAAATCTTTCTTTTATTTGCCCTCGATTTGATATCCGCATAAACGGTGTTCGCATTGCTATGGACATAAAATTCTTTTAAAACTGCGGGGCTTTCTTCTTTATATAATTTCATAGACTTTGAGCTCTGCCAAAAGTAAAACCAACATTAGATTTTCATATGTTATCCAACATCTAATAGTGTTTTATCAGTGGTGCTACTATACAACAACTACCCAAATCAGGCAATAAAATATTGAAGCACTATGGGTAAAAGACTGTTGAACTGAACCGTATTCACTATTATGCGATCCCAGTCTTCAGTGCCATGAGCTTCAGCTCTGTCATCTCCTCGATGGTATACCTGAGCCCCTCGCGACCAAAGCCTGAATCTTTAACACCACCATAAGGCATATGATCTACCCTATAGGTAGGGACATCATTTATGATCAAACCACCTACATTCAGTTCATCAAAGGCATAGAATATATTCTGAATATCTTTGGTAAATACCCCTGCCTGAAGACCGAATACAGAATCATTTACCATATTGACCGCCTCCTTAAACCCCCTGTAAGGAGTAATCGTAGCAACAGGTCCAAAGACCTCCTGGCAGTTGATCTTTGTATCAGGTTTTGTATTAGTAACAAGGGTAGGCTCAAATAGTATACCATCTCTGTTTCCGCCTACCAGGATTTTTGCACCATTTTCCGTGGCCTCTTTTAACCATTTTTCTATCCTCTCTGCAGAGGAAAGATCGAGCATGGGTCCGATGTTTGTTGCATCATCCATGGGATCACCGGTCCTGAGAGTCCTTACCTGAGTTATAAAACGATCAACAAATTCCTCATATATACCCTCTTCTGCATATATCCTCTGGACAGATATGCATACCTGTCCGGAATAGGAAAAGGAGCCTGTAATGCATCTCTTAACAGCATAATCGATATCTGCATCTGAGTGGACAATCACACCTGCATTCCCTCCTAATTCCAGGGTCACCTTTTTTTTGTTTGCCTTCTCCTTGAGATGCCATCCCACCACTGCACTACCTGTGAAGGTGAGCATCTTTATCCTTTCATCAGTCACTATCTCTTCTGCCAGGGTACCGGGGCAGGGGATAATACTCACACCCCCGGCCGGGATACCTGCTTCCTCGATGATCTCCCCTAATATCAGTGCTGTGATAGGGGTTTTGGATGCTGGTTTCAGGATTATAGGATTCCCTGAAGCTATGGCAGGTGCGATCTTATGTGCTACCAGATTTAAAGGGAAATTAAAAGGTGATATTCCGACAATAGGGCCTATAGGGAATCGTCGTGTTATGGCAAGACGTTCCTCAGAACCCGCCATAAGATCGAGGGGTATGATATCTCCATATATCCTCTTTGCCTCTTCTGCTGCTATCTTAAAGGTATTTACAGCCCTCTTTGCCTCTATCCTGGAGTCAGTAACCGGCTTTCCACATTCAAGGGTGATAATCCTGGCTATCTCCTCTCCTCTTTCCTCTATCCCCTTGCTTATCTTCTCCAGTATCTCTGCACGCCTGTAGGCAGGAAGCTTCCTTGTATTATCAAAGGCTGCTGCTGCACCATCAATGGCATCATTTATATCCCTCTTTTCACCCTGACACACTACCCCCACTACTTCACCATTATAGGGGTTCACAACCTCCATCTCTTGTGAAGAATTCCTCCACTCTCCACATACAAAAAATTTATAATGTTTTCTCATTTTTAATACTCCATAGAAATTTCATTCTATCCTGTGTACCTTCATAAGATTGGTTGATCCCCTTACAGATATAGGAGCGCCCATAATGATCACAAGGGAATCCCCTTTTTTCACCAGGTCTTCTTTTAACAAAAGTCTATCTACCCGCGCTATCAATTCATCTGTATTCTCTATAGGTTCCATTATCCTGGGCGTCACTCCGCGGTAGAGACACAATCTTCTCTTTATATTCTCATGAGGAGTAAAGGCGATGATAGGTACAACCGGATGATACATGGATATAAGGAGTGCTGTGGAGCCAGATTGGGTAAAGGCTACGATCGCCCTTGCCCCAATCCTATAGGCAGTATTAGCCGCAGCATTACTCACTGCCTCAGGGAAAGAGAGTTCTTTATGCAACCCATCCCCTTTATATCCTCCTCCGGGGATAATGCTCGATTCAGCCACATCTATTATCCTTGCCATCATTTCCACTGACTCAACAGGATATCTCCCCACTGCTGTCTCTCCAGAGAGCATCACAGCATCTGTGCCATCAAATATGGCATTGGCTACATCTGATGCCTCTGCCCTTGTTGGAGTTGGATGCTGTATCATTGATTCAAGCATCTGGGTGGCGGTTATAACAGGTTTCTTGTTCTCATTAGCCCTTCTGATAACCTCCTTCTGTATTATTGGAACCCGCTCAGGGGATACCTCCACACCGAGATCTCCCCTTGCAATCATCACCCCATCCGCCTCTTTTAA
Organism: Nitrospirota bacterium; assembly: GCA_003229375.1. GTDB lineage: Bacteria > Nitrospinota > Nitrospinia > SZUA-224 > SZUA-224 > SZUA-224. The sequence goes on along the minus strand of QIDP01000188.1, from coordinate 4,667 downwards.
TATCCCGTCAATGGATTCTATGGCTTGAGGTTTCTCTATCTTGGCAATCACATGTATCTCCTTTTGCGAGGCCGAGATGATCTCTTTCACTTCTCTGATATCTGCCGGTCTTATTACAAATGATATGGCAATATAATCGACCCCCTGCTCTATCCCGAACATAAGGTCCTCTCTGTCTTTATCTGTAAGGGAGGGGATACCAATATCTACCCATGGCAGATTTATACCCTTATTATCCCTCAACAATCCACCAATTATCACCTTGCATCGTACCTCTTTACCCTTCTTTTCTATAACCTGAAGCCGCAATAATCCATCATCTATGAGGATAATATCATCCACATCTACATCCCCTGTAAAACCACTATAGGATGTGGATACTATCTTATCTGTTCCAATAACCTTATCTGTTGTTATAATAAATTCAGCATCCTTGTTCAGGTATACAGAACCTTTCTCGAGTTTCCCGATCCTGATCTTTGGTCCCTGGAGATCAAATAATATTGCCACCGGTCTTGAGAGTCTTTTTGAGACCTTATGGATATGCCTGATTACCTCTTCATGTTTCTCACGGGTACCATGAGAGGAATTTAGACGGGCCACATCCATACCGCCTCTCTATCATCTCTTCTGAATTGGAGGAAGGGCCTATGGTACAAACAATCTTTGTCTTTCTTGTCAATATCCCCATGTTTTTATTCCTATCAATCATTGTAACCACTCAGGTCTCCCCCTTTGGAAAAGGGAGATTAAGGGGGATTTTATAATTATAAGTTCTCCAAATCCCCCCTCCCCCCTTTGCTAAAGGGGGGAGGAATATAGCTGAATAGTTACCCTGTTACAAAGTATTGGATACCAATTTTTTCAAAGGCATTAATCAGATATTTAAGTAATTCATGTAGCTCCATGGGACAGCCTCCTTGTCACTTCATGTTGAATCTTTTGCTCATCCCAGTCTGAATGTAAAGAACGCAAGTGGTGTGTTAACTGCTTCTTTGCTGAACCCCACATATTAAATGCAATGATAAGTCGATGTTGAGGAGTTTTTTTTCTTAATACCCGGGCCATCTGGTCATCCAAGACCTCAATGTTTCTTTTATCAATCTTCATCCTTTAAATTTCCACCTTCAACTTCCCCTATTTTTCTTTTTGCTTTAACGTAAATTCAAAAAAGGGTATAATCCTCCTTCAACAGAAATATCTATTTTCCCTTTGTTCTCTTCTGCTCTTAAGAAAAGCAATGAAGGCCTTCCTATTTCGTAACCCTGTTCAACCCGAATGTCGATTCGATCCTTTCCAAAATATTTGTGTTAAGGTTTTCTCGAAAATCTCATCTGCTCAAAATGTCTATCAAAAGCAAATACTTCAAATATGCCAAGTTTCTCCATTACAACTTTACTTGTACAGTCTGTAAAAGAGCATGTTTTATCTTTATTGAAGTGTTCAAAAACTTCCCAGGCTATTTGTTCTATCTCTGGTGTTATGTAATATAAAATAAGTAGATTATTATGGATAAATTGATCCAGTTTATATTTAAAATCTATTGTTTTGGTATAACCTACATCCATCAACATTAGGGTATAGGTTTCATCCAGTATATAGTTAGTAGTGATAAGTCGAATTCTTGAAGTAATAAGTTCATTTTTAAATCGTAATGCTTTATCATGATTAGTATCTCGTTTATCCTCAATAGCAATCCAGGCACTAGTATCGACAAAGATCACTTTCTCTCTCCATATAGATATTGGTTGTGTTTTTCAGATGGATTGTCCAAAACTCCTTCTACAGCATCTTCTCCAAAGGTTTTCAATAATTCCCACCCTTTCCGTTTAACTGCAGGCAAGATAAATATAGCCCCTTCTTGAATTATTACTTCTACATCTTGCCCTATGTTAGCCTCGTCTATTACAGACTTGCCTAAAACAATCCGATTAGATATTCTTTGTTTTAAAATTCTGCTCATTAGAAACATCTCCTTTCCATAGCCCCTTTCCATGCCCATATAGTTTATTCCAGTCAAGTTCCTTTTTCATAGCAAGACAGGTCTTTCTTAATTGATGAGCAAGCCTTTCTACTAGTTTTAACTGCTCCTGAGATGTAAGACTCTCTATCTCCTTTTCAATCTTTTCTAAGGTAATTCCTCTTCGCATTTTTAGACCCCTTTTTGTTGATAATTTTCTCTTTTTCCATTATTACCTCCTCTCCCCCTCGGGGAGAGGATTGAGGTGAGGGGGATTTTCTTCTTCTCTATGATCTTCTAAATTATTTCATAAACTCCCTCAATATTGGTCAATATTTTCCGATCACTAAAACTTACTATTTCCATCCCGAGCTTGGTCAACATTGTTACGCTTCATTCCCCCTCACCCTAGCCCTCTCCCCGAGGGGGAGAGGGGACTATAAGGTGCATTTTATGACCTTCTCACCCTAAGGGAAAGAAAATTTTCTCTAAATTTGATTTGTATTTTTGCATTTTTAATTTTTTTACGAAAGAACCATAATTTTTATTATAACATTAGCAGATAAATTCTCATATATATTTTAAGTGCTCAATTGCGTATAACTTGGTGGTACTGACCCCCGCGATAGCTGGGGTGAGGCCTTAAGTAACACGAAACCCACTTAGGAATTCGCTTACTCGCCACCACGATGTGCCGTGTCAATCTTATTTGTCATCTTTCAAACTTTACGGTCTCCTTCTCTACTTCTGGATAAATATCATCAAGTGCCTTCTGGATTTCTATTGTCTTCTGCAAAGCAGTAACAACCCTGCAGTAATGTTTTATATCATCAAGGGATAAGGTTCTTCCCTTCCTATCTTTTAGCCATTTACCACAAACCTGATAGCCGCCGATTTGATACTGCCAACAAAAGGTCTGCCGATAGCGTTTTAATTGTTTTGAATCTTCTATCAAATCTAAATTATCAACTGTTGGTGCTTTGGCTTCAATATATCCAACAATATGTTGTTTTCCATCCCAGATCCTAAAATCGGGATTACCGGTCTCGGTCTTCTTTGGTAGTGTTGTTATATGTATATTTCTTTTTCCAACAGATTCTATATATCCCTTTAACAATCCTTCAAGAATAGAGTAATAACTCTCTTCCCTGGCATCCCCTTGATTAGCAATTTCATATATCTTTTTCAAATGCGATTTCAGCATCTTGTCCTTCCAAATAATTTTAAATTCTTAGGTACAGCATGGCGTATAGCATTACCGCTCTAACCGAAGTTGGCCTCATCTTTTGCTGTTGTTGCGAGCGTTTCTATGTATGTATCTCCTAACTCTTTCAAGCGATCAGCGAACCCAAGCCTTAAGTGAGAGTCCAACAACACCAATGACTCAAAAAGGGCCTGGAACCCACTTGCCAAAGCTGTCGCTGCGGTATCTGCTGATTGATTTAAATAGTAAACCATGTCACCTTCACGACGGATTGTGGAGCCCAGACCACGTGGCGTCCAATGAATCCATTGACATGTCTCCCTGTAGATTCGCTCGTAGAGAGGTGCCCCTTGTACTTCTTCACAAATTTCCCGAACGTTCTTACCAGACCAATTTGTATCTTTACGGTAAGGATCCTTAGGCAAGGGTAAACCTTCAAGCTTGGTCTTTTGAACCTTCTTTGTGAAGAACTGTGGGCCATGGATCTTGATCTGTTCCATTATAGCTGACTTTCGAGATGGATCTATTCTCTCGCCTGCCTTCTCTTTTGCCCGCATAAGTCGAAAATCCTGCACCAAAGCATATGATCGCCATAGGAAAGGGCGAGTTGAAGTATCCCTGGCAGCCCACAAGAGGAGACACATTCCCTCGATCATACTTCTGGCGATAAGTCCAGCATCTTTATGTTGTCCTGCCTCAACTAGTATCTCAATCGTTGTGAGATGCTCAATCTGCGCGCTCACGAAGCAGAGGGACATGAATGCCAAGTGGTCTGATTCATTGTAACGGATTGGCGATTGGAGGATCTCACGGCTAAGTGAAAGCAAACGAGCCACAAATGATCGCAACGTTGGGATATCCCGCTCTGATGTTGATGAATTGTTCATCATGGCTACTCGTTTATCCTGTCACTCTGTAGGCTGGACCAATAGCAGATAACATTTCCAGCATAAAAAAACCTGCACCAATTTTTTCCCAGATTGATAACAAACTTCCCAGCACTGTTTTACTATTATATATATTATAGGCTAATCTCACAACCTCAAAATTAGTGGTAGTGTGTTGGGTTATTTTTTTATAGAAAATGTATCGGTTAAGATAGAAGTCAATTTATCACGTTTTGAAAATACCTTTTCATCCTAACCCACGTACAAACTAATGAGTGGCATGGACAAACTTGTTTGTCCGTGCTTTTTTGTGGATATAGTTGACATCAATTTAGAGAAAAATTCACTCTCCCCTTGTGGTTAGGCGAAAGAATAAAGGTAATCCCCCTCACCCCCATGGGGGTGAGGAAGTAATATATGTCACTTTATTTATTTATGAAATCGTGTACTAATTTGTTTGTATTTTCTCTAAATATATTGTTCGTGTCGGGTAAGCAAATTCAATTCCACGCTTTTCAAACTCCCCCTTAATTGCAAGGTTAATCTCTTGCTGAATATCCATATATTTATTGTAGTCACTACCAATAACATAATAAACGACTTCAAAGATAAGACT
>QIDP01000007.1 GCA_003229375.1 Nitrospirota bacterium | reverse complement strand
CCACGAAAGCTTATTTCAAAAAGTCAAGCAAAAAATGACCCTCCAAGTTATTTTTTTTTACATGCAAAAACCTAACCGGACAACGCTGATTTAAACCTTAATTACAAAACAAAAAGGGGGGTATTTAGATATATATTAGATATATAATTGTATAGTTTTAAACTTTAAACCAATTAATAGGTAAATGTCAAGCAATTTTTTTCAGCTTTGGAAGTGGAATATTGTTTTTTAATTGCTTTATAAACAGCCATTTGATATTAATGTAAATATCCTGTAAATCAGCGGTCATCTGCGTCCTGTTAAAAGGTATTTAAATAAAAAGAGTCCTAATTTATATGGGATAGCGTAGTCAAAAAATTACCTTTCCTTTTTAAATTGTTTGTTGTAAAATTACCTTGTATTTTAAAATATTCCGAATGGATAGATTAGGCGTTGAATCATGAAAAGATTTATTGATCAGGAACTCAAGAGATGGAAAGAAAATAAACGCCGGAAGCCCCTCATTATTCGGGGAGCAAGGCAGGTTGGGAAGACCTATTCGGTAAAGCAGTTTGGACAAAATTACTTTGATACTGTTGCGCTTGTGGACCTGGAACGTAATCCGGACTGGCATCGTGTTTTTAATGGTAATTTAAATGCAAAACGTATCTGTGCTGATCTGGAAATCCTGGTTAAACATAAAATACTTCATGGAAAGACACTACTCTTTATCGACGAAATTCAGGCATGTCCCAGGGCGATTACTGCACTGCGCTACTTTTATGAAGAACTACCTGACCTGCATGTGGTTGCAGCAGGTTCGCTGCTTGAATTTGCCATGAAAGATATTTCATTCCCGGTAGGGAGGGTACAATTTTTATACCTTCATCCACTTTGTTTTGCAGAATACCTCCGGGCAAGCGGCAATGAAGAGGCTGTGAATATCCTTCTTGCCCCCCCAGGAACAGTTTCACAAACAATCCACGATTTTCTCTGTGAGGAGCTGCGCCGGTATTTTTTTATTGGAGGAATGCCTGAGAGTGTAGCGGCTTACATAGAGACCGGGACATTGCATGAATCTTTCGAGGTGCAGGCTGAAATTTGTGATACCTATCGGATGGATTTTGCAAAGTATAGTCCACATGCAGACAAGCATTGTCTGAATGCCGTATTTACAACAATAGCGCAGAGTGTGGGACAGCAGATAAAATATTCCAGGCTTGGTGATGGTTACTCAAATCCAACTCTTAAAAAGGCCTTTGATTTACTCTGTCTGACAAATATTATACGAAAAATCCCCTCGGTTGATCCTTCAGGTCTGCCCTTGGGGGCCACTGCCTCAGCAAAAATATTTAAAGCCCTGCTGGTTGATATAGGACTCATGCGGTATCTTTCAGGTATGCCGGTGGATGTTGAATATGGAAAGACAGATTTGCTCAGTATTTACCGTGGCGCAATGGCAGAGCAGTTTGTCGGGCAGGAGATGGTATTGTCTCAGAAGGAGGCCCTCTACCACTGGTCAAGACAGGCAAAGAGCAGCACAGCAGAGGTAGATTACGTTGCAGTTATTGATGGCAGGATACATCCTGTAGAGGTGAAAAGTGGGGTCTCCGGCAGATTGAAAAGTTTGCATCTCTTTTTACAGATTTATCAAAACTGCCCGAAAGGTATTGTCTTTTCAACACGACCTTATAGTGAATTGCCTGAAAAAAACATCACCTTTGTACCGTTATATTTCGCATTTTCAGCTACCGGCGGAAGCAATTATTTGTGACTCGATTATCTTAAAAGTAAATTAAAAATCAAAATGACAAATCAAAATTCAAAGATGAGCTCAAGAGACGAATTTATAGATTTGCTCTCTAAATAATCAAATTTGTCGATGAGTTGCCAGAAAAGAATACGTGTGAGATTATTGGTAATCACCTAAAGAGAATAAAGAGAAGGAGAATGAACTTTTGAGAGAGACAAGAGAGATAGTTGACATATTGGCTTCCAGTATACTTACTTTAAGAGGTAAGAGGTAATTTTTACATTTTGGTATGTCATTTTGATTTTTATCGGTTTGCAATTTCTGGTTAGTTCAACTTAAATACGAAAGAGGGTATTTAAATGAAAAGGGTCCTCTCGGATAAATATGAGATTATAGAAAAGATCGGCGGGGGCGGTATGGCAGACGTTTATAAGGCCAATCAAAGAGACCTCAAACGAGTTGTAGCTATTAAGATCCCCCGTGAACAGCTTATCTCTGACAGCTTATTCATCGAGCGATTTATGCGGGAGGCCCGCTCCATGGCCAGATTAAAGCATGAGAACATCATCCATATCTATGATATTGATAAAGATAATGACATCCCCTATATTGCAATGGAATATGGCATGGAACATGAGGAGGGAATGGATCTGCGATCTCTCCTGGCAGAACAGGGGTGTCCCGGCCCGGAGGATACAGTCAAAATCGCCATTCAGATAGCCTCTGCCCTGGCCCATGCCCACAAACGAGGTATTATCCATCGAGACATAAAACCTGGAAATATATTAGTATTGGCATCCGGAAAGATTAAGGTAACCGATTTTGGTATAGCTGGTGCAGGAGATGAGAGTACATTAACATCGCCGGATAATGTACTTGGTACCCCTGAATATATGTCACCTGAACAGGTAAGAGGAGCCCCTGTTGATCCTCGTATGGATATATACTCCCTTGGAATGGTCATGTATAAGATGCTTACCGGCCGCACACCATTTGATGGAGACTCTAAGATAACTATAATAGGAAAGCTTATAAATGAAAAAGATGAACCCCCTTTAATCTTTCCTGAAGAGACCCCTGATAACCTTAAGGCCATAATAATTAGGTTATTAAAAAGGGATCCTCAAGAGAGGTACCCTGATGCACAATCTTTAATAGAGGATCTTGAGAAATTTCTCAAACCAAAAATCACAATATCTCCCGGAAAATCCAGGCCTCAATCAATCCCTCCCGTCCTTGGACTGGGTGCTGTCCTGGTCTTGATATCTATCATCATCTGGTTTGCATTAGGGAATAAGCCAATATATAAGGAAATCCAGGCCCTCCAGGAACAGATGTTTTTGATTCAAGCAGAGGCCATTAAGACCAAAGAGTCTTCAGAGGCTGCAAGGATTGCTAAATATGCCCCTGACAGGTATGAATCAGGTATTACATATATAAAGGAGGCAGATATCCTATACAGACAGATCCAATCCATGATAACTAATAAGGATTATGATCCGGCAAAGGAGACCCTTACCCGCGTAATTGGATATTATAAGAGTGCTGAGGCAGAGTTTAATAATGGCCGGAGAGAGGCTGAAAAGGAATTAAATGATGTCCGGAACAGGGCAGGGAGATTAATGACACAGGTTATATCTATCCAGGAAGAGGCCTCTTTATCCGGGGCAAAGAGACTGGCGGCCTCTATCTTTCAAGATGCTACAGACATATCTCTGCAAGGAAAGAATGCCCTTGGCCGGGGGGATTACGAGACCGCCGCGGCTAACTTTAGTCAGGCTATTTCAGGCTTTAAAAGGGCAAAGGGGGTGGCATTAGAGGCCCGGGCACGGATGGAAGCAAAAAAACAACGAATTGCAAGGCAGAAACGTCAGGCAGATAAGGCCAAATCTCTTAGAAAAAATGCTTCACTCTCTGTCTCTGAGCCTCCGGTATCTAAAGATCTAAAATCCCTCTCCCATAAAAATATTGAAGAGGTGGGGAGACTCCTTAACTCATTTAAAATGGCTTACGAAAAAAAAGATATAGAAACACTTAAAAATTTATCAGATATATCATCGGGTAAAACAAAATCACTGGAACAATTCTTTAATAATTATTCAACTATGGAGATATCCTTTGGCGACATGAAGATCACCGGCAATACTGCAACCGTTATCCTCTCTATTGTTTCTCTGACCGATTACCATGGAAATCAGGTGCTGCCCGGGAAGGCATGGAAGGATACCCTTTTAACCATCCAGCGCGGCAGCAAGGGATGGAAAAAGATAAAATGGTAGGATGGGTATCAGAAAGTGGTGAGCAAGAATTTGCTCAATTATGCCCCTTTTTTGATAAAAATCAGGCCATATTAAGATACTCTATTTTTTTTATTTTTATTCCTTAAGTTACACGCTATCAATCAGTTATGTCCTGAAAAAGCTATTTTTTCTACTGACAAGCATGTAAGAATTTGCTCAGTCTGCCTGTTTTAAGAGATTGAATCGTGCAAAAACTTGCTCGATTTTTCATGCCCAAAATATCACCAAATGATCCTTAAAATTAATTTTCCTTTGTAATTCAGCAGGTTACGAAGGTTCAAAACCAAAGTGGCACGGATTATGCTGTATATGAAAAACAAAAGGATAATTAAAGATAAACAATGCATGAAAAAAAGAATATTCACGCAGAGTTCGCTGAGAAGACGCAGAGCTCGCAGAGAGAGAAAAAATCCAAAAAAGAAAGGAGGGATACAATATGCCAACACCAGCGTATATGTCAGGGTCAACCCAGGGTAACATCTCTGAAAAGGCCTTTACTGAGGGGAGCGTGGGGAATGTCTACCAGGAAGGGCATGAGGATGAGATACTTATCCAGGCATTCAAACATGAGGTTGTAATCCCGCGTGATCCGCAGAGTGGTCAGCCCACGGGACAACGTGTGCACGGTCCGGTGACCATCACCAAGACCTTTGATCGGTCATCTCCCCTGCTGTACACTGCACTGACCACAGGAGAGAAGTTAACTAATGTAACGATCAAGTGGTTTCGCACCTCAGCAGATGGGAAACAGGAGCACTACTACACAACCGAGTTAGAGGATGCGATTATCACCAATATCACGGCCAATATGCCAAACTGTCAGGATCCTGGCCAGGCCCATTTTACACACCTTGAGGATGTTTCATTCTCATACCGTAAGATAACCTGGACACACGAAGTGGAATCCACTTCCGGATCAGACGATTGGCGAGCACCGGTAAGCTAGTGTCATGTCAACCTTGTAATGTCGTACAGGATAGGGTATAATTTCTTCATAACTAACCAAGGAGGTTTGTGTATGAAGAAATACATA
>QIDP01000041.1 GCA_003229375.1 Nitrospirota bacterium | reverse complement strand
ATGAGCAACCATGAAAAAAATGAGCAAAAAAATAATGAAAAATTGGGGTTAAGTTATGTCGATTACCATATCTGTGAAAATCGGTGTTAAATACGAAAGAGGGCAATTATGTCTTGTATAATGTTTCACGTGGAACATTTTTGAATCACGATTATATTGTGTCTTATTGCGTGATGTGGAAGCTCTACCGGTATGACCTCTTTGAGGGTCCCCTTTCCTGTGCTGAATATCTCCTCTGCCTCTTCGACCTCTTTTTGATAATCGCTCCCTTTCTGCGTTATAAGCAGTCCGTTCCTCTTTAAGAGGGGGAAGGCGGTATAGAGGAATGTCTTTAGTCTTCCAACCCCCCTCGATAATATGATGTCAAATCGTTCTCTGTTTTCAGGGATAAGGGCCATGTCCCCGGCCCGTTCAGCAATACAACTGACATCTTTTAGGTCAAGGACGCGGCAGATATGTTTCAGAAAGTTTACCTTTTTTCTTGATCCATCCACAAGGACAATAGATAGTTCCGGCCTGACTATCTTTATCGGGATACCGGGAAATCCCCCTCCTGATCCCAGGTCCATAACCTCTTTTATATAACCGGAAGGAAAGGCGCGGACAAAGAGGATTGAGTTAATAAAGAGTTTTTTTATGATATCCTTTTCATCCTTTATTGCAGTAAGGTTTATCTTTCTATCCCACTTCTTCAATTCCCAAAGATAAGTTATGAGCATATCGCACTGATCCTCATTCAGGGGAAAACCCACCTGCCGGGATAGCTCTTTCAGGATGTCCTTAGGCCTTTTCATCCCTTGCCCTCTTTGTTCTTCTTATCTTTTCTATATATATCATAATTATTGAAAGGGCAGAGGGGGTCATCCCTGAGATCCTTGATGCCTGACCAAATGATATCGGTCTCACCGTATTAAGCTTCTCCCTTACCTCGAGAGAGAGTCCGGGGATATGGTCATAGTCTATTGATTGGGGCATCTTCTCCTGTTCCCATTTCTTAAACTTTTCTACCTGGGCCAACTGCCTTTTTATATATCCATGATATTTGATCTCGATCTCCACCTGCTTGCCGATGCGTTCATCTATTGCATTGCCATTGCCGTCTATAGCCTCAATGTCTTTGTATTTTATATTGGGTCGCCTTAATAAATTTGCCAGCGATGTTGGTGTCTTTATCTCCTCGGTACCTATTTCAAGGAGCTTATCATTTGTAATCCTTGACGGTCTTATGGAGATATTGGTTAGCCGTTCGATCTCCATCTTTATCCTGTTCCTTTTATCCAGAAATCTCTCGTATTCATCCTTTGAGACCAATCCGATCTTAAATCCCTTTTCCCTCAGTCTCATATCTGTATTATCCTGCCTTAGCAGAAGGCGGTATTCTGCCCTTGATGTGAACATTCTGTACGGCTCTTCTGTCCCCTTTGTAACCAGATCGTCTATCAGGACACCGATATAAGCGTTTGATCTATCAAGTATTAGCGGTTCTTTTCCCCGGATCATAAGGGCTGCATTTATCCCGGCCATAAGTCCCTGTGCCGCTGCCTCTTCATAACCCGATGTACCATTGATCTGACCGGCTAAGAATAGTCTCTTAACCGGCTTTGTCTCGAGGGTAGGAAATATCTGTGTAGGCGGAACAAAATCATATTCGATGGCGTATCCCGGCTTCATGATCTCTACCTCCTCAAGCCCCCTTATAGTACGGAGAAATTTTATCTGTATATCAATTGGAAGGCTTGTGGAGAGTCCATTGGCATAAAATTCATGGGTATTTCTTCCCTCTGGCTCCAAAAATATCTGATGCCTCTCTTTATCATAGAAGCGCACCACCTTGTCCTCTATGGATGGACAGTATCGTGGCCCCACTCCTTTTATTGCACCACTATACAGGGGGGATCTGTTCAGATTCTCCCTGATGACCCTGTGGGTCTTCTCATTGGTATATGTCAGATAGCATGGGATCTGCCCTTGCGTTATCCTCTCTGTTGAATAAGAGAAGGGGATTGGCGGGTCATCGCCCTCATGTATATCCATAACAGAGAAGTCTATGGTCCTTCCATCAAGCCGTGGAGTTGTGCCAGTTTTCAATCTCCCTAACCTAAACCCAATGTCTTTCAAAGAGTCAGATAGCTTTGTAGATGGAAATTCGCCCGCGCGTCCGGCTGGAAAGTTTGAAAGACCGATATGGATAAGGCCGTTTAAAAATGTCCCTGTTGTCACTATTACACTGTTGGATATATATATGATTCCTGTATCTGTTGCAACCCCCTTAACCCTTCCATTATCTGTTAATATGCTATCAACAATTGCCTGCTTGATATATAGCCTATCCTGCCTTTCAAGAACAGACTTCATATCTATTCTGTAGAGGAGTTTATCTGCCTGGGCCCTGGATGCCTGTACTGCCGGCCCCTTAACCTTATTCAGGATACGGAACTGGATCCCTGTCCTGTCTATGCATCTGGCCATCTCACCGCCCAGGGCATCTATCTCACAGACAAGATGCCCCTTTGCCAGCCCACCGATGGCAGGATTGCACGACATCATGGCGATATTGTCTATATTCATAGTCAGAATCAGTGTAGTGCAGCCCATCCTTGCCGCTGCAAGCGCAGCTTCACAACCGGCATGTCCTGCACCAATGACTATTACATCGTATTTCTTATCATAGGTATACATTTTTCTGAAAATTCCCTTAATCCTCCCTTCCCCAAGACCCCTTCTCTTAAAAGCATAAACAAGATTACCGGTTATGTCAATATTTGAGGATTTTGGGGTAGAAATTTCTATTTTATTATGGATGGAGAGATGATATGATATTTTCTGGTTCTTTCGTGAAAAAGTTGAGTGACTCAAAAGTAAATTAAAATGTAAAATGACAATTCGCCACTTTCAGCAAACCAAAAGCTTTTGGCTGTTTATGATCGCACTCATGGCCGCCTTTTACGTCGGGAGGTATGTCCCTCCTACATGGACAGTCGAAAAAGTTACAATAGACGTCAAATTTGATAAAAAAGGAAGGCCTTTTTACATTTACAAAGAAAAACCCAAATACATTGACAACATCATCCCTTTTGAAAAAGCAGGACTTAATCCTGATGCCATATCCATCAGCAATTCTGAAAGAAAAACACCTGCTGTTAAAGAAGAGTTTACTTTCCATATTGAAAAGGCCGGGGATCAACTTAAAAAGGTTTATTACCAGCTTATTGCAAAACGCCACTTTCAATTTTGGTCGCTGTTACCTGCCTTAATGGCTGTGATACTTTGTTGGCTGACACGTGAACCTGTGACATCCTTATTGGGTGGTATTTTTACAGGGGCAGTTTTACTTGGAAAATACGATATCACTAACCAGGTTCTCGTATCTAGTCTTATGACAGAAAATGCGGCCTCGGTGCTGGTATTATACCTGTGGTTACTTGGGGGGCTTTTGGGAATCTGGTCAAAAACCGGCGCTGCCCAGGCCTTTGCGGATCTGATGACCAGACATTTTGTCCGTGGACCAAAGACAGCCAAACTGGTGGCCTGGTCTCTTGGCATCATCTTTTTTCAGGGCGGCACAATAAGCACTGTTTTAGTAGGAACAACGGTAAAGCCTATAGCGGACAAAGAAAAAGTCAGTCATGAGGAGCTGGCCTATATTGTAGATTCCACGGCTTCTCCTATCGCATCCCAATTAGCCTTCAATGCCTGGCCTGGTTATGTACAGGCCTTCATTTTTGTATCCGGAGTCAGTTGGCTCGCTACAGAAGCAGACCGCATTACCTTTTTTTTTAAAAGCGTGCCTTTTTGTTTCTATGCTATTTTTGCAGTCCTTTTTACTTTTTTACTGAGTATTGAAAAATCTCCCTTCCTAGGAAGAAGGATGAAAGAAGCTATTTCCAGGGTTCGTGAAACAGGGAAACTTGATGCTGACGGTGCTGAACCGCTAAGCGCCAGGGAATTACAATCGAGTCATGTGCCCGAAGGATATAAGGCGCATGTGATCGAATTTTTCGTGCCGCTTTTTACCCTCATCGGTATTGCAATAGGAACCTTTATTTTTAAAGGCTCTCCCGAGGTACTCTGGGCATTTGGGGCATCCTTGCTTGTTGCAATGGGACTGGCGCTCATCCGCGGGATGTCACTCAAAGATTTGATAGCCGGGTTTAATGAAGGTTTGAAGGGAGTGGTTCTAGGATCGGTTATATTGCTCCTGGCAATCACAATCGGTGGAATTAGCAAAGAAGCAGGAGGAGGGATTTTTCTCTCCCAGCTTTTAGGAGAAAAACTACCCTACTGGCTCTTACCCGTCATGTTACAAGTTTTGACCATTATCATTTCCTTTTCAACCGGGACCAGTTGGGGAACTTACGCGGTCGCTTTTCCTTTGGCCATGCCTCTTTCCTGGGCAGTGGCCAATGCGAATAATTTGTCTCATCCTGAATTTTTTATGACGATTTGCTTTGCAGCGGTTATGGATGGGAGTGTCTATGGCGACCAGTGTTCACCCATTTCTGATACTACTGTTTTAAGTTCCATGTGTACGGGCTGTGATTTAATGGATCATGTCAAAACCCAATTGCCTCAGGCCAGCATTGCAGCTTTATTAGCTGCAATCTGCTGGACACTTCTCACCTTGATTTTTGCCTGAGG
>QIDP01000182.1 GCA_003229375.1 Nitrospirota bacterium | reverse complement strand
AAAATTAGTATTTTATTTATCAAGTATCAAGAGTTTATTTTGAATTTCTTCACTTAACCTATAAACAAACTTAATAAAATATATAATTAATCTCCTTTTATATTTCAACAATAACATTCTGCTTATATCTTGTCAAGAAAAATTTAAAAAAAATTGACAGGTCTCTTCAGGGTGTATATAGGCAGTCAGAAATGTTTGATTATAATCCCCTGGCAGGAGTATTTTTTATATGAAAATGGGGGATATCAGAAGATAAAGAAGTTTGACACGGACCGGGATTATATATTAGGATGGGAAAGAGTGAGTCAGCCAAAAGGGAAAAAAACCACGAAGTCACAAAGGAGGCATTTTCAGATTGAAAAATAATAAGATCCGGTTTGGATATCACGACTTCTTAAATTCAAGACCCCTGATATATCCGCTATTAACCGGCAGGGTAAGCCATAGTTTTGAATTGATATCTGATACACCTGCAAGACTTGCTGATATGCTTAAGCATGGGGAGATAGATATGGGGATTATCCCCTCTATAGAATATGCAAGGAGTAATGGCAGTTATCTTCTTATCCCTCATATATCTATATCATCAGAGGGACGTGTTGACTCTGTATTACTTGCAGGAATGAAAAAATTTGAGGATATAAAGGTAGTAGCGGTTGATTCCGGTTCCAGGACATCGGTAGTCCTTCTCCGTATTATCTTCATGGATAGGTTAGGAAGAGAGCCGGAAATGATCTCTATGGAGCCTGATCTGGAGAAGATGATGGATAGAGCCGATGCTGCATTAATAATCGGTGATAATGCCTTCAAGATTGACCGATCACGATTCAACACCTATGACCTTGGTGAAGAGTGGTATAAATTGACCGCGACACCGTTTGTACATGCAGTACTATCTGTCCGTCAGGGAGTAGGATTAACTAATGAACCTGAATTGCTGTGGAGGGCAAAAGAGATAGGATTCTCAATGATTGATGAAATAGCAGCCGAAGGGGCAGAAAGATTGGGTGTAACCCCTGATATCTGCAGGGACTATTTAAGAAATAAGATTACCTATGATTTTGGATCAAAGGAATTGGACAGCTTAAGGCGTTTTTACTCTATGGCTAAAGGATATTCCCTTATTGAAGATGATGTGGAGATCAGGTTTCTGTAGGAAGAGATGCTAAGATGTGAAGTTATTTTAGAGCGGGCCCTTAATGGTGAGAGGATATATCTTGATGAGGCCATCTCCCTGTTTGAGATGTCAGATATCCTGTCACTGGGGAATACTGCGTTTGAGCTTGCCGGGAGACGTTGTGCTGACTCTGTTGTCACATATATTATTGACAGAAATATAAACTATTCCAATATCTGTATATCCCGCTGCAGATTCTGCGCATTCTTCAGGGATAAAGAGAGTCATGACGCATACCTCCTGACACCGGAGGATATATCAGAGAAGATAAAAGAGACCCTCTCCCTGGGGGGAAGACAGATACTTATGCAAGGCGGGCTACATCCTGACCTCAAGATAGATTTTTACGAGACCCTCTTAAGATATATCAAGACCAATTATGATATACATATCCATGCCTTTTCACCTCCTGAGATTGTACATATAGCCAGGGTATCCTGTATTTCATTAAAAGAAGTGCTCATCAGACTGAAGAATGCAGGGCTGGGCTCTATTCCGGGAGGGGGGGCCGAGATACTTGTCAATGAAATCAGAAAGATTACCAGTCCGAATAAATGCAGTGCTGACGAATGGCTGATGGTTATGGAAACCGCTCATCACCTGGGAATAAGAACCACTGCCACCATGATGTTTGGACATATCGAGTCTGTAAGGGATAGGGTTGCTCACCTGATAAGGCTGAGGGAGCTTCAGGACAGGACAGGTGGATTTACTGCCTTTATCCCATGGTCTTTTCAGCCGCAAAACACGGCAATAGTTAGAGATCCTTCTACCGGTCTTGATTATCTAAAGACATTATCCGTGTCAAGGATAGTACTCGACAACTTCGATAATATACAGGCCTCATGGGTCACCCAGGGGGCAAAGATTGGCCAGATATCGCTCCTCTTTGGCGCCAATGATATGGGGAGTACAATGATCGAGGAAAATGTTGTCAGGGCAGCGGGTATCTCTTATCAAATGTCCGAGGATGATATAAGGAGGCTGATTAAAGAGATGGGCTTTTCACCTCACAGGAGAAATATATTCTACGAATTGGCCTGAATATTCCTTTATAGCCGCAAAGATATTGTGCCTAAGCTGTTAGAGATTTTTCTTGACTCGGGCAAGCAGAGTCTGATATATGTTAATTAATGGTTTTATAACATATCTTTTTTTCTGATCCGAAAGAAGTGTGGGGCTGTGGCGCAGATGGGAGCGCGCTTGAATGGCATTCAAGAGGTCACGGGTTCGATCCCCGTCAGCTCCACCAAATAAAATTTTCAGGTGTGGTCTAAAGGTTACTATGAGTTCCCCGGGTGACAGGGGATTGCGACTCCGTGGGCATGGAGCATAGGGCATGGAGTCTTGCTATTTTGCCGGCTGTGAGTTAAAACTTGCAGAGTCTGAAAAGGTGCCGGGATCCTTGATTCGTTCTTTGCGCAGTCCTGACAGACTACCGTCTAAACAACCCGAGTAGTTACAACTCCGAAACCGGTGGGTTATATAAAGAGTGATGCGATTTGTGGCGTTAATGACAGCATCCTGATCTTTCTATCTGATAAAAAGACCGGGATCACTCCCGCGTACTAGAATTTCTCATTTGACCCGATAAAAATATAGATATATAATTATATACAATGGTATTCAGGAACTGATTGAACCGAATAAAAAAACACTGTCTCAATGGGAGATGTAAACTTAATCAAATAGTTGTATTTTTTAATTACAGAGGTGAGGACACAAAATGAAGGCGTATCGATACAAAAGACAAGCGGATGATAATGGTAATATTGCAGTGACTAATTTACCACCCGGAGAGACTGTTGAAATTATTGTTCTTGTGCCTGATTCATTTTCTGCTCATGAGGATATGCAAGCATGGATTAATGATATAAGTCAGCGGCATCCATTTGCAAAACTGAGTAAGGAAGAGGTGCTTGCAAAGCTGAAGGCAACCCGTGAAGATGTCCGGAAAGAACGTCATGAGGATTAGCCTGGATACCAAGTTACTATGAGTTCCCCGAGTGATAGGGGATTGCGACCTAAACACCTACCACCTAAACAACCTAATAAGCCTTTAGTTACTATAAGTTCCACGAAAGATAGGCTTTACGATTAACCATAAGCCAAACTCTCAACTCCAAAACTAATGAAAAGTGAAGAGGTTATACGCCATTGGTAATGAATATTGATTCCCCGGCAGAAACCCGGAAATTGGTAGCCGCAGGCTTTAGCCTGCGAAAAAGTTTGCTGTAAACCAACCACTTACGCAACCTAAAGGTTGCGGCTACCCTGTTTTTGCAGCGGAGTCAATATTAAGCAGCGAATAAACGCAAAACTTATCCTCTGTCCGGGAAATAAACCAATATTCATCTTGACATCTCTTTTAAATAATATATATTTCTAATCTGCAATCTCAGCCAGGAGTGAAAAAAATTATGCTAAGCACAGATACAGCAAGATATTATTTTCACCTGACAGCAAAAGGGCAAAATAATCCTTTCAGCCCACAAAGACTCCATCTTCAGGAGGCACACGCATTCAAAATTTATCATATACAACACATAAGCCAACTAAACCACGTTATCAAATCAGCCACTATCGGGTATGGGGGGTATGATTGATATAAAAAATTGCTATAGGTTCCCCGGGAAATAGGGGATTGCGACAAGAATCTTATATACGTGTCAGGTCTTTTTTATTATTTATGATGCGTTTCGGTTTTGAATCATAACATTGAATCGTAGCCGTTTATTGAATCTTGAATCTCGGTTTTGAATTTTTCTTAAAAGGATGGCATAAATGGAAAGATTGGAATTTAAATTGAAGACATTAACGCCGGTTTGGACGGGTGGGGTATAATTAACGATTATGAGGGGTGAAATGGAGTTTGATATAAAAGAATATAATTCGGTTGTTCTTGCGGCGTTGCTGCATGATGTGGGGAAGTTGTTGCATAGGATAACAGGGATTGCTGAGTTCAAAGGCACTCACCAGGATTTAGGGGCAGACTTTGTAAGGGGGGTAAAAGAATTTGGTGAAAATGGAAAATACAAGAATCTGAATTTTTTCTCAAAATTTTTAAAGGATGATTGGGTTGATAAAGATAAACTGGATAAATCTATTAGGAAACATCATAGTGGCTATAAACCGTGGGGCTGGATTGTCCATAAAGCTGATAGCTATTCGACAAAAGAACGTTTTGAGGAGGGGGAAGGAGTCACAGCATATCCGCCAAAGGGACGTGTCATTACGTTAAGATCGGTTTTTTCTACAGTTTGTCTTGGCAAAGATAGACCTTCTGAGATATTCGGCTATAAAGCATCAATGTTAGACTCTGTCGAATCTTTTCCGGAAGAAAAGAAAAGTAAGTTGGAAAACGGCGAGACTTCTACACTTTTTACACAATTTATAGATGAACTTAAAATGTTAAATTCTGGCTCTTCTCCCAATTACTACGGTAGCAATAAGGGATAAATAGGGATTGATAGACATTGTGAATCCTTCTAAAATAGTAAGTTT
>QIDP01000178.1 GCA_003229375.1 Nitrospirota bacterium | reverse complement strand
TTTCCCTTATGAAGGACCAGGTTGATGCTGCCCTGGAAAATGGTATCTCTGCAGCCTTTATAAACAGTTCGCTGAAACAACAGGAGATGGCGGGTGTATACCGAATGTGGAGACATCCCTGTATTCATGCATTTTGCAGTTGACTTATTCGTTTGTTAATGTAAAATGAAGCTATGTATTCCAGATTACTTAAGGAGCCGATAAAACTAAATAAAAGTTTCTTCCTCTTTGGTCCAAGGGGAACAGGAAAAACCACATGGCTAAAGGCAAGTTTTCCTCAAGGCTTATACCTGGATCTATTAGGGTTCGATCTTTATAATAATTTATTGGCCCGGCCCGACCGACTTGAGAATTTAATTCCACCAGGATTTAAGGATTATATCATCCTGGATGAAATTCAAAAAGTGCCAGATCTTCTAAACGAAGTACATCGTCTCATCGAAAAACATCGTTACAAGTTTGTGCTTACCGGATCAAGTGCCCGCAGTTTAAGAAAAAAGGGGGTAAATCTATTGGCTGGCCGGGCTTTAAACTATAGAATGCATCCTCTTACAACGATTGAATTGGGAAATGATTTTGATTTAGAGAGGGCATTAAGATTTGGCCACCTTCCATCAATCCCTTCTGAACCTGATCCAAGGCAGTTTTTGAAATCCTATGTTCAGACTTATTTACGTGAAGAAGTTTTGCAAGAGGGCCTGACAAGGAATATAGGTAGCTTTACCAGATTCCTTGAAACAGCAAGTTTTTCACAAGGCTCAGTATTGAATACCTCAGAAGTAGCAAGGGAAGCTGGTCTTGAAAGGATGCGGGTTGAGAGCTATTTTTCTATTTTAGAGGATTTGCTTCTTGCCACGCGTCTGCCCGTTTTTACCAGGCGGGCCAAGAGAAGAATGGTGACCCATCCAAAGTTTTATTTCTTTGATGTAGGGATATTTCGCACCTTAAGACCCATGGGCCCATTGGACTCTCCTGAAGAAGCTGAAGGACCAAGTTTGGAAACACTCTGTTTTCAGGAACTAAAAGCAATCAATGACTACTATAATTTTCAGTACGAGTTATATTATTGGCGGACAAATAACGGCGTAGAAGTGGACTTTATTCTTTACGGGTCAAAAGGAATAATAGCGTTTGAAATTAAACGTTCCAGTCGGCTAACAAAAAAGGATTTAAAAGGGTTAAAGGCATTCAAAATCAATTTTCCGGAAGCAAGACTTTATCTTTTATATGGCGGCAAAAGAGAAGAGTTTGAAGGTGAAATTAATATATTACCTGTAGTGAAAGCCCTGCGGGACCTTCCTGATATTTTGGATAATATAGGCTAAGGGATTTCGATAGTAAATTGCATTTCTTGGGTTTAAAACCTATATCTCAATTTCATCAGGTGTCATATGTCTTATTATTTTGCCTTCAACCATATAGATTACCATCTCAGCTATGTTGGTGGCATGGTCAGCAATACGTTCAAGGTATTTCGAGACATAGCTTATCTTCATTGCCCTGTAGACTGTTGAAGGGTCCTGTGTCATTAAAAATATCAGATCCTTCAATACCATACTATTCAGGTCATCCACCTCGTCATCCCGCATTATTACATCCAGGGCAAGCCCCTTATCTTCATTCACGAAGGCATCAATAGCATCTCTTATCATACCCTGTGTCACTTCCCTCATCCTCGGGATATCTACATAGGGTTTCAGGATCGGTTCCTCATTTAATTCAAGCGCCCTTTCTGCAATATTTACAGAATTATCAGCTATCCTTTCAAGATCTGTTGTAATCTTCATCGCAGTGGTGATAAATCTCAAATCCTTTCCCATAGGCTGTTTAAGTGCAAGGAGTCTTATACACTCCTCATCTATCTTTACATCATATGTGTTAATCTTATGGTCTTGCTTAATCACCTGATTTGCCAGACCGGAATCCCTCTCTGTAAGTGACCTTATCGAGTCTCTGATGGATGTCTCTACAAGGCCTGCCATCTGCAGTAACAACCCCTTAAGATGTTTTAATTCCTCTTCCCTTACAGGCATTTATCCAAACCTCCCTGTTATATAGTCCTCTGTCAGCTTTTGAGAGGGACTGGTAAATATTATATCAGTTTTGTCAAATTCTATCAACTCTCCAAGCATCAGAAACCCTGTCCGGTCTGAAATCCTTGCTGCCTGCTGCATATTATGAGTGACTATGATGATTGTTATATCCCTTTTCAGAGTTACAGCAAGCTCTTCTATCTTGGCAGTAGAGATGGGATCAAGCGCAGATGTAGGCTCATCAAAGAGGAGCACTTCCGGCTCCACAGCAAGCGCCCTTGCTATAACGAGTCTCTGCTGCTGGCCTCCGGAGAGGTCATAGGCGCTTGAATGGAGCTTGTCCTTTGCCTCATCCCAGAGTGCGGCATGTCTGAGCGCCTTCTCAACGCTTTCAGAGAGTTCTGCCCTCTTTCGTATCCCCCTGAGTTTCAGTCCGTATGCAATATTATCAAATATACTCATGGGAAAGGGTGTAGGTTTCTGAAAGACCATACCAATACGGCTTCTGAGATCTATAAGGTCAATATCATTTGAGAGAATATCCATCTCATTGAATATAATCTCGCCTTCATATCTATTACCCGGATAGAGGTCATGCATCCTGTTAAAACACCTCAGCAATGTGGTCTTTCCACAGCCCGAGGGACCTATAAGGGCAGTTACACTATTTTTGTACACTGGCAGTGATATCTTTTTCAAGGCATGTGTACCGCCTGAGTAATAAAAATTAAGTCCTTTGACCCCAATCTCAATTGTGTCGTCGCTCATCTTTTTCCATACCTCCATCTGATTATCAGTCTGCCAAAAATCGTGAGCATTAAGATAAATATCGTTATCATAAGTGATGCCGCCCATGCCTGTGCATGCCAGTTGTCATAGGGGCCCATTGCATACTGGAATATGGTTACTGTAAGTGATGCTATAGGCTCATTCATATTTGTGGAGAAAAAGGAGTTATTAAAGGATGTAAACAGTAACGGCGCTGTCTCACCGGCAACCCGGGCAATTGAAAGAAGTATACCTGTAAGAATCCCTGCGGCTGCTCCCCTGTATACCACCTGAATAATTACTTTATAGTATGGGGCTCCCAAAGCAAAGGCAGCCTCCCTGAGTGTCCATGGCACAAGGGAGAGCATGTCCTCTGTGGTTCTTAAGACAACAGGCACCATTATTATTGCGAGCGCCACTGACCCGGCCCAGCCATTGAAGTGGCCAACAGGCCTCACGAGTATTGCATATATAAATGTCCCGATCACGATGGAAGGGACACTGACCATTATATCAGAAAGTATGCTTATCATCCTTGCAAGCATCCTCCCGCGGGCATACTCTGCAAGGAATGTCCCGCCAAGTACTCCTATGGGCACGCCTATCAGGGTTGCAAAAAAGGTGATCATTAATTGACCCACAAAGGCATTCTTAAGCCCCCCTCCTTCAACCCCTGGTGGTGTCGGGTCATTGATAAACAGACCAGGGTTCAGCGCGCCAATGCCCTCTATCAGGACATCTCCAAGTATGAAGATGAGCCAGAAAAGGCCAAAAAGGGCTGCTAAGGTACTTAATGACAGGGCAATATAGCTTTCAATCTTTCTTCTCTTTTCTCTTCTCATCTTGAGAACTTCCTTTCAGCCCTGATAAGAAAAAACTTTGCTATAGCCAGTATAACAAAGCTCAGCACAAAGAGTATCAGAGCCAGATAAAAGAGGGACGAGAGGTATATATCTGTGTCTGCCTCTGTGAATTCATTTGCAAGGGTTACTGTGACGGTTGATGCTGCATCAAGGAGTGATGCGCTTATCTGGTGATTATTACCAAGGACAAATGCAACTGCCATGGTCTCGCCAAGCGCCCTTCCCAGGGAAAGGACTATACCTCCAAAGACACCGAGCTTTGAATAAGGGATAACCACATTCTTTACTACCTCCCATTTGGTGGCGCCAAGGGCATAGGCAGATTCCTTTACAATAGATGGTGTAAGATTAAAGGCATCCCGTGAGATGCTTGCAGTAAAGGGGATAATCATGATACTCAGGATAACGCTTGCAGTCAGGAGGTCAATCCCCATTGCTGTGCCTTCAAAGAGTATCCCAACCACAGGGATATTTCCTAAACTATTCTGGAGCGCCGGTTCTATATAGTCTGCCATTATTGGCGCAAGGGTAAAGAGCCCCCACATGCCGTAGATGATACTCGGTATGGCTGCAAGGAGCTCAATGGCAACACCTATTGGTCCTTTCAGGAAATCAGGTGCAATCTCTGTCACAAATATTGCGATACCAATTGCAACGGGTACGGCCAGCAGAAGAGAGAGAATAGTTGTTATTGCCGTGCCATAGAGTGAGGTTGCTGCCCCAAAGGAATCCATAACAGGGTTCCAGTCTGTTGAGGTAATGAACTTGATCACACCAAATTTTTCTATAGCAAGGGATGATTCAGAGAACAACACATACAGGATCCCAATGATAAAGACAAGAACAGACAGGGATGCTAAGGCAGTAACAAAAGAGAAGATTATGTCAATCGGATTTTTTTTAAAAAATACCGGCAACTATATCACTCCTGAAAAAATTGTAACTTCAAACTGATTTCAGTGAGTTATTCTTTTAAAGAGTGTCTAAAGTGCCTAAAGTGATCTAAAGTGCCTAAAGTTAAGGAATTTGAAATTTTAATATAAAAAATAATTCAAT
>QIDP01000019.1 GCA_003229375.1 Nitrospirota bacterium | reverse complement strand
ATGAGATGTATCAGGATAATGTGCCGGCAGACGAGATCAGGATCAGAATTGACAGAAAATATGGTAATGTATGATAATGTAAATTACTCACTCTTTTCGCTATCCAGCAGAGAGGGATCTGGTGCGCATACACGATGAAACCTATGAGAATTACCTGCGGTTAGTACCAATGCTCCTGCCGCTGCCGAGAAAAAAATAAGTTCGTAGTTTCTGCTCCTTGGCCCGTTCCGGGAACGGGCCCTACAAAAATCTTCATCGAAAATTAACCTTTGCAAATATGTCTTTATTTTAGTATAATTTTTGTTATTCTATAAAAATCTATAAAGGGGAAAATTTTAAGTTGTGAGTATAGATAAAATCATCCTATTCAAAAAGGAAGAACTAAAAGAAAGAAAGAGACACCTTCCCTTGTTAGAGTTGAAAGAGAGGATTAGAGATTTAGAAGAGACAAGGGATTTTATCGGTTCATTATGCTCAGGGAATGATAATCATAGACCTAAAACCAGAATCATTGCCGAGATAAAGAAGGCATCTCCATCCAGAGGCATCATCCGGGAAGACTTTGATCCGGTTAAGATAGCGAATATCTATGAATCTAATGGTGCCACGGCTATCTCTGTTGTGACTGATAGAAATTTTTTTCACGGAGAGATAGTATACATACCATCGATTAGAAGCTCCACAACTATTCCTCTTCTCAGAAAGGATTTTATCTTTGATGAGTATCAGGTATACGAGGGAAGGGCCTTTGGCGCAGATGCCATACTCCTTATTGCTGCTATCATGGAGAGAGGAAAACTGGAGGATATGTCTGCGCTGAGTAATGAGATCGGAATGGCCTCACTTGTGGAGATCCATACAGAGAGGGATTTAGAGAAGATATTAAGTTTAAGTTGCAAAGTTGAACTTATAGGAATCAACAATAGAAATCTGGATACATTTGAGGTAGACATAAATACAACCCTCGGATTGATAAAGGATATTCCGGAGGAGAGCCTGGTTGTGAGTGAGAGTGGAATTGATAACAGTGATGACATAAAAAGGCTGAAAAAGGAGGGGGTAGATGTATTTCTTGTTGGAGAGGCGCTTATGAAGGAGGCTGACATTGGCAAGAAGTTAAGGGAGTTGTTATAAATTTTCAGATAATAAATTACACAGTGTAATTTATTATCTGAAAATTTATAGAAAAGAAATGATAAAGGTAAAGATATGTGGTATAACAAATATAGAGGATGCGATGCATGCGGTGGAGTGTGGGGCTGATGCACTTGGGTTTGTATTCTATCATCTGAGTCCACGCCATGTTACAGAAAAGGTTGCCAAGAAGATCATCTCACATTTACCCCCATTTATTTTAACAGTGGGTATCTTTGTCAATGAAAGTGTAGAAAATATTTCCAGGACAGTTAAAAAATGCGATATAGACATAGTTCAATTACACGGGGATGAGGGGCCGGGTTTCTGTAAGAAGATTCGAAAAAGGGTGATTAAGGCTGTCAGGATCAAGAATTCTGAGTCCCTGAAGACTTTATCTCTTTATAAGAATAAGACAAACGCTCTCCTTCTTGACAGTTTTAATGAGGATGTCTATGGTGGAACCGGTAATCGTTTTGACTGGAGTCTGGCCAAGAAGGCAAAAAGGTATGGAAAAATAATACTGGCCGGCGGATTAAACATAGAAAATGTATCAAAAGCTGTTAAACTGGTCAAGCCTTATGGTGTAGATGTAAGTAGTGGCGTAGAAGCAGGTCCGGGGAAGAAGGATAAGAAGAAGGTAAAGATGTTCATAAAACTGGCAAAAGGATTATAGAAGGGGAAAAGATTATGCTGCCCGATTCAAAAGGTCATTTTGATATATTTGGCGGAAGGTATGTAATAGAGACATTAATGCCTGCCATAGAGGGGCTTGAACTGGCTTACAGGGATGCGAGAGCGGATAAAGACTTTAATGAAGAGTTAACATATTATCTTAAGGAGTATGCAGGAAGACCTACTCCACTTTATTATGCCAGAAGATTGACAGAAAAACTGGGTGGGGCAAGGATTTATTTAAAGAGGGAGGATCTTAACCATACCGGTGCGCATAAGATAACCAATACTATAGGACAGGCCCTTCTGGCCAAAAGAATGAAAAAGCAAAGGGTTATTGCAGAGACAGGCGCAGGGCAGCATGGAGTGGCTACTGCTACTGCTGCTGCACTATTTGGTTTGAAATGCGAGGTATTTATGGGGGAGGAGGATATAGAACGTCAGGCGCTTAATGTCTTCAGGATGAGGCTTCTCGGCACAAAGGTAATACCTGTATCCTCAGGCACAAGGACATTAAAGGATGCAATCAATGAGGCCATGAGGAACTGGATTGCTACGGTCAGGGATACACACTATATTATCGGTTCTGTAGTGGGTCCCCATCCATATCCAATGATGGTTCGGGATTTTCAGTCCATTATAGGCAAGGAGGCAAAGGAACAGGTATTGAGTAAGGAGGGTAGGCTCCCGGATATCTGCGTTGCATGTGTGGGAGGCGGAAGTAATGCAATAGGTCTTTTTTACCCCTTCCAGAATGATAAAGGTGTCTGCTTTGTAGGGGTTGAAGCAGGAGGAGAGGGATTAGAAACAGAGAGACATGGGGCATCATTATCAGCAGGGAGTCAGGGTGTCCTGCATGGAAGTATGAGTTATCTCCTTCAGGACGGGGACGGACAGATCAGCCCTACTCATTCTGTTTCGGCTGGTTTGGACTATCCAGGGGTGGGACCCGAACACAGTTATTATAAGGAAAGCAGAAGGGCTGAATACGTGACTGTCACTGATAAAGAGGCGCTTGATGCATTTCAGTTGCTCTCTGAAACCGAGGGTATAATCCCTGCATTGGAGAGTGCTCATGCCATTGCCTATGTTACCAAGTTTGCTCCTGAGATGAACAAAAACAGGGTAGTGATAATCTGTCTTTCCGGTCGTGGAGATAAGGATGTTGAAATGGTAGAAAAGATATTAAAGAGGTCATATTAGATTATGGAGAGGTTTGAAAAATTTACAGGAGGAAGAATAGAGAAGAGGTTTGAGCTCCTTCAAAAGGAAGGGGAGAAGGCATTGATTCCGTTTATAACGGCTGGTGACCCTGATCTTGAGGTCACTAAATCCCTCCTTCTGGAGATAGAGAGGAGCGGGGCAGATCTGATAGAAGTGGGTGTCCCTTTTTCCGATCCCATTGCTGATGGGCCTATAATACAGAAGTCATACCAGAGGGCCTTAAAAAAGGGTGTATCTTTAAGAAAGATCATCGCACTTATAAAGGATATCAGGGGAGAGATTCGTATCCCTATAATCCTGATGACAGCCTACAATCTATTATATCACTATGGTGAAACAGAATTTGTCAGGGATGCTGTATCAGCAGGTATTGATGGAATAATAGTTCCTGATCTCCCTCCTGAAGAGGCCAGCTCTCTTATAGAACTGACCCGGGGTACAGGGCTTGATGTAATCTTCCTCCTGGCGCCTACCAGTACTCAGGACAGGATAAAGGATATCTGTAAAAAGAGTCAGGGATTTATCTACTATATATCATTGACCGGGGTGACGGGTGTGAGAGAGAGTCTGGCAGATGATATTCGTGATAAGATCTCCGAGATAAAGAGGATATCGGAAAAACCTGTAGCCATTGGTTTCGGCATCTCTAATCCTGAACAGGCAGTTGTGGCAGCAGAATTGGCTGATGGTGTAGTTGTCGGAAGCGCGATTGTAAAGATAATAGAAGAGAATATCGACAGAAGTGACCTAACAGCTACGGTTGGTTCTTTTATAAAGGGATTAAAGAGAGGGATGCAGGGGAAATAATAAATTATTATCTTTCCCTGCCATTACCATTACAGTTAAATTTGAAATGCTCAAACCAGCAGAGGGTTAGGGATCTTAATGCACGTAAGCAAAATTTACTTGTTTGTCTTAACTTCAAAGGTATAGTTATAATCTCAACCTTTTGGGCCTTTACAGCATCCACAACAGATTCCACGGTCTTTTTCTCTGCGTGAATAAATGTGTATGTTGTTTCGAGCTGCCATGGCGCATGTGCATCAGATGTGCCTATTAATGGTAACCCCTTTTCTGCAGCCTTTCTCATCCCCTTTGAATTAAAATTAATCCATTTTAAGTAAAAATGGGAATATTCTACAGCATCAAATATATCAATATGTTTTACTAATCTGGATTTAAGAGAGACAGCTCCGGGATAGTATGGATGAGGTGCAATAACAAGATTTTTGCAATTTTTATAACGCCTTATCTCATCAAATGTCTTAATCTCTTTTCCATTATCATCCCAGTTTATCAGCAAGACATGTCTTCCCTTAATACTTGCCTCCATCCCGGGTATGAGTAAAATTCCCTTCTTTTCCGCATAATCTCTTAGATGGTCATTGAATGTGATAATGTTATGATTTGTTATGGATATAACATCAAATCCCTTGTCTGATGCCAAACTTATTAATTCTTCAGCGTTATATGTAATCCTTTCCTTTGGGTCTTCCTTGGTGTGGATATGTAAATCTGCCTTGAGTTTCATTTCCTATTTACCTTTAAACGTCTTAGAATTTCTACAACTCCTTGAAGTTAAAGGAATTTTTAAGGATTCTGCTCCACTGTTCCGGATTCCAATTACAAAGCGAAGCTAAATTCTATAACATTACTAATTTAACATGATTTCATTTTTTTTGCAATTTTATTTTCATGAGAATTGTGATTCAGACAGTGAAAAAAAGAAAAGCTCATCCAAGCCTCGCCTTTGGTAATTTCAAGAATTTCTTGGCGAGGTCACCACAAATT
>QIDP01000086.1 GCA_003229375.1 Nitrospirota bacterium | reverse complement strand
CAAACCAAACGTAAGTATAATCTTTCTCCCTTCAAAACCTAATTCATGTTTGAAATCGTTGGAATCGACAAAGGGCAGATCAGGCATGCCATGGGGCACAAACTCGATTTTTTCCTCTGGTACATTATAGATCTCTTTGAGCATTGTTATGCCACGATGGCTCATCACCACTATTTTATAGGAGGCATCAGCGATATCGCACAATATCTTATATTGATATTCAGTCGGCTCATCTAATATGGTATGAAGTGTTGTGATGATCGGTTTATTTAGCCGGTTCAACAGGAGGCTGATGTAGCTTCCGCAATTACCGCCGAACAGACCATACTCATGCTGAATACTAACAAGACTTATACCGCTGAAGTTGATATAATCTGCAGCAGAGATATAGTCATTCTTAACATTTCGCCTTATCTCAAATTTTACTATATCATTATCAAACTTTTGATTTCCCTCCATTGCTACAACCAATGGTGAAAGCCGATGTCCGGCCGACCTCTTGACATTTTCTATCAGGTCAGATGTAAATGTGGCAATACCACACTTTCTTGGCAAAAAGGAAGATACAAATGCTATGTTTCTTGTTACCATCTTTACCTCCGTTATGCACGTTAGAGACAGCAGAATGTAAAAATTATTATTCTGCAGTCCCTTAAATATATTATCAAAACCTATTATCTGTCAACAAAAATTCCACTTTATACGGTCCGTGCCAATGTCAACACATCCACCCTGGCCGTGCCCGCCCTCTTTAACACCCCGGCACACTCATTAACCGTTGTCCCTGTGGTAAAGACATCATCAATGAGAAGAAGATTTATCTTCCTGATTTCATCCGGTTTTTTGACCATGAATGCCCCCCTTACATTCCTCAGGCGTTCATTCCCGCTCAATTTTACCTGAGGTTCGGTCTCCATGCTCTTTGACAGGTTGTCTGTGATTAGCGGGATATTCAGATAATTCCCTATTCCCCTTGCCAGTATATAGGACTGGTCGAATCCCCGTTCTTTCAGCTTTCCCCTATGAAGCGGGACATACATAATAATGTTCGGACGGGGGTGTATAGCATTACCCGATTTAATATGATCTATAATCAAAGAGACAAAATCATTCCCCAGACTCTTTACCCTGTTGTATTTATAGACATGGATCAACTCCTTTAAAACGCCGTCATAACGGCATATGGAGCGGGCAGAATCAAATATAGGATGTTTCTCTCTGCATGTCCCGCATATATAGTCATTTAACCCCTCTGACAGATCGTAACTAATCTGAAGAGGCTTGCCGCAACAGGAGCAGAGAGGTTTACCTATTAATGTGATATTCCTCCAACAGCCCATACAGATATGCCTTTCTCCCTCCTCTGCTATGATTGAATTACATATCTTGCACCTTCTCAGAAAAACTGTATCCATTACCTTTCTGAAGATAGCCCGTAGAGCCCTCATTATATCTCCTTATCTCCCCAATCCAATCAAAAATCCCCTGATTCCCGATAAGAACAATTTTCTTGACATTTAAAGTAAAAAAAATTATAATAAAATTTGAATAGAGAGAGGGTCAGGGAGCATAAATACCAAATTTTCTTTATTATACTTGCCAGTGGAATAATAATCAATTAAATTTATCATATCGAACTTAGCTACGTTATGCAATTGGAATAATGGAATGGCAGCAATTCTCGGTGAACATGGAGTATGTTGGTATTTCTTTTCATCACGCGGGATTTTTCCTATGGAATAATCCCCGAATATAGGGATAAGGGGGATAAAATATTGGAATATCTGAATAGCCCTTATATTCCAATGAGTTGCATGAGTTCACAGGCGTAATTAGGAGGTTCCTTTGAAAGGTATTATCCTTGTAGGTGGGGAAAGGACAAAGCCAAACCCTTTGTCAATAGCTTGCCCGACATCTATGTTGCCATTGCTGAATAAACCTTTAATAGAACACACAATAGATCTTTATAAGAAGCATGGTATCAGAGATATTGTCATCTTATCTACAAAGACGGTAAGTCCTTATATTGAACGTCTGGGCAGAGGGGAAAGATTTGGGGTGAATATCGAATATTCTTTATGCCAATATCCACGGGGGTCTGCTGGATGTTTAAAGAGTCTGGAATACATTATGACAGATGATCCCTTAATAGTAATTAATGGGAGCACTTTTCTTGATTTTGACCTGGGTCAGCTTATAAATACTCACATAAAAAGAGGATCTTTTATAACAATAGGGGTGGCAAGGGAAAATGAAAATGACTTTTTATTAGAAAATGTTATTACAGGGGCCAAAAATGAGGTGTTAGAGGTAAGTTCTATACATCATTCATCGAATAGAAGAGAGCTTAAGGTTCCGGTCGGTATTTATGTCTTAGATCCGGGTATTTTAGAATTTATACCTGAAAAAGGGTATTTTGATATTAAGGAACGGTTGGTTGCTGCTGTGAAAAAGGCAGACCTCCATGTCCACTCCTTTGATATTAATGGCTATTCAGTGGGGGTTCTTACACCGACAGATTATTATCGCCTTAACATGAATATTCTTAAAAATAAAAAGAGGAGTGATCAAACCTCAAATGGAAGAAGAAGTATAGATATCTGGATAGGAGAAGGAAGTTCTATCTCAAAAGGCGCAAAATTAGTCGGGCCTGTTGTTATAGGAAACAACTGTAGACTGTATGACAGATCTTTAGTAATCGGACCTACTGTCATAGGTGATAACTGTGTGATTGAACAAGATGCCTATATTCGAGAGAGTGTTCTATTATCAGACTCTATTTTCTCGAAAGAGACGGTTGTTGAATATAGCATTGTTAGCTCAGGTATAGAGGTTCCGGCAGGATCCAAGATAAATGAGACCATATTAACTAAGACTAAATTTAGTTCAGGTAGTTTAAATTTATTCAAATCTTCATTGAATATTAAGTCGGTCAGCAGGATTGGATACCTGAAACCTTATGAATGTTTAAGGCATAGTATATACGATACTTTAAAGAGGGTATTTGATATTCTTTTTTCCATTATTGGAATCATACTGGCCTTTCCTTTAATGGTATTGATCGCCATTCTTATAAAGATAAATTCTCAGGGAAATGTGATGTTCAGACAAGAGAGATGCGGCAAGGGTGGAAAAGCCTTTAACATGTTGAAATTTAGAACAATGTATCAAAATAGCGAGCACTTGCAAGGCACCATAAAGAACGAGGTTGACGGTCCGATGTTTAAGGCATTCGTAGATCCCAGAGTGACAAAGCTCGGAAAATTTTTAAGAAAGACAAGCATGGATGAGCTTCCACAACTTTTCAATGTATTAAGGGGGGATATGAGTATCGTAGGCCCCAGACCTTTAAGTATTCAGGAGATGAAATTTAATCCTTCATGGAGGGATGCCCGCCTAAAGGTAAAACCAGGGATAACCGGGTTATGGCAGATCAGTGGAAGAGATGAAACCAATTTCCACGAATGGATTCAGTATGACATCGACTATGTCAAGAACCAGTCCTTTCTTCTGGACCTAAATATTTTATTTAAGACGATAAAGGTTATCTTAAAGATGAAAGGGGGAAGGTAGATTTCTTAAAATATCAAATATCAAAATAAACAATTAAAAAGTAAATATATTTTTGAATACTTCCTTGTCTATGGTAGTTTCCTATGTTTGCGCATAATAATCCCTAATTCCCTATCATAAACATTTGTAACTATTCAGGTCTCCCCCTTTGGAAAAGGGGGGGATGAATAGCTGAATAGTTAAAAACCTCACAAAATATGAAAAGCGGGTACAATTGTGGAAAAATGTGTTAATTACTTGTTGAAAACCACGTTAACTATCGAAAATTAAAGGCATGATTTTTTTCACAAATATACCATATCTTGTAATTAATATATTTTTTAGTACAATATATTGATTTTTTTCTTGACATATATATCACCTATGCCTTATTATCAAATCATCTTTTTAGGGGTTCGTCCAATGACCATTTTAAAGGGAGAATATCATGTATAATGCAGAACTAAATACCGGATCGAATAATAGAGAAAATATAGCTGCATCATCAACAATTGGTGCTAAAGATATGTTTAATGGTATAACAGATGTAATCAGGGAGCTGATAAAGTCAGAGAGATTATCAGCCATATCACAGGTCATTGTTACTATCAATCATGAGATCAACAATTCCTTGCAGACAGTAATATCCAACACAGAACTGCTATTAATGGAGAATGATAGGTTTGGTGACGGGATAGTGGAAAAGTTGAAGACTATAGAAAGAGAAACAGAAAGGATCGTAAGGATACTCCGTGATCTGGCAGAGATAAAAGAGTCTATGGTATGCAATTATACGGATAGTATAAAAATGATCGATATAAAGGAGGTCAGCGCAAAGAGGTTAAGTAAAATACTGGTTGTGGATGATGATGAGACCGTACGCAACCTCCTTTTTAATATCCTTAACTCCCTTGGTTATTCTGCCGAATGTGCCCGTGATGGTGAGGAGGCGCTCAAGATGTTTGCTAACAATAGGTATGATCTTATCTTGACAGATCTTAGGATGCCAAATATGAATGGCGAGGAACTGGTAAGGCATATAAGGGAGAGGGATCCGGAATTCAGGATATTTTTAATGACAGGTTACTACTCAGAGGTAAAGGACAAATCGTTACAAACACAGGTAAATGGAATCCTTAAAAAACCATTCAGTACAATGGATCTTAAAAATATATTAGAGAAGTCGTTGTAAACCACTTACAAGAATAGCTGGATAAACAGATATTGCTATTGATAAAAATAATGTTACCCTGATGGTCAGAGGGGGACATGCACGAAAGAATGAGCTATATCTTCAATAGTTTTAAAAAAAATTCT
>QIDP01000173.1 GCA_003229375.1 Nitrospirota bacterium | reverse complement strand
GGGCACTGGGCCTCTGGCAGTTCATTCCCTCTACCGGCTATAAATTCGGTTTACATAGGGATGTATGGATTGATGAGAGATTGGATCCTGAAAAAGCGACTGATGCAGCTATCGCCTATCTGCAGGAACTGCATCAAATTTTTGGGGACTGGACCACTGTCCTTGCTGCTTACAACTGCGGTGAGGGGACAGTCCTGAGGGTAATCCGGGGACAGAAAGTCAATTATCTTGATAATTTCTGGGACCTGTATCAAAGACTTCCCATTGAAACAGCACGGTATGTTCCAAAATTTCTGGCAACACTGCATATCCTGAAAGACCCTGCAAAGTATGGATTTACCCTTGATGAACTAGATGCGCCTATCTCTTATGAGGTTGTAACCATTGAAAAGCAAGTCCATTTAAAGGCAGTGGCAAAGGGGTTGGAAGTATCTCTTAAAGAGCTCACAACCCTGAATCCTGAGCTTCGCTATAAGGCCACACCGGATACTCCATATCCCCTCAATGTTCCTCAGGGAATGGGCCAGGCATTGCTTGCCGGGCTGGACGAGATACCGAAATGGTCTCCTCCGCAAAAGGCATATACATACCATCGGGTGAGAAGAGGAGAGTCATTATCTTCTATTGCCCTGAAATATCGGACGAGCGTTCGGAATATCGTAAGGGCAAACAATATTCGACGTAAACACCTTATCCGGGCCGGACAAAAATTGAAGATTCCTCTTAAAAGAAGAATAAGAACAAAGACCATTGCTTCAAATGCCAAGCTTTTTTCAGACGGCACATATCGCGTCAGAAAAGGTGATTCGCTCTGGCTGATTGCTCGAAGGTTCAACACAAACACGAAGACACTAAAGCATCTCAATAATTTGCAATCTACCCGTCTTAATGTTGGACAAATTTTGAAGGTCAAAAATTAAATACCTGAATTTTGCACCGTTTCAGTGCAATAAATCTCTTGTGCCGGTAGCCGCAGCCTTCAGGCTGCGATATTTACGCAGGCTAAAGCCTGCGGCTACCAGTTTTGTCTCGTATCCATTTAACCGATAAGGGACTGTAAAGTAATAACTTTTACATTATACGCTCAGATTTAGGCCAGATTTGGCCGATCTGATTGAACAAAACCTGAGGAATAGATTGAACAAAACCTGAGGAATAGTTGGGCTATTTTGAAGGTTTTGTGAATGAAAATCGGTCAAAGATGGTCTGAAGATGAGATGCAAAATGTAAAAGTTATTACTTTGCAGTCCCTAAGATAACCTAAATAGTGTCCATCCATTAGAAGCTAAATCCACCCTGCCCCCCCTTTTACTAAAGGAGGTCATGGATATTTCTGGTCAAATCAAGTAAAACATGCTAAATTTATAACGTTTTATTTCATAAGCTGAAAGGAGTTCTCTTGTGCAGTCACTTTCACGATTCATCTGGGTGATCTTGTTGATACTTTCACTTTCATCAGGGGGCTGCAAAGACAAGGAGGCCATAGAGGAAGCGCCAAAGCCAATCGAGGTGGAGGTGATACGTGTTGCATCATCTGACATGATCGAGCATTTTGAGGTTGGGGGTATCCTTCAGGCCGAGCAAGAGGCTATGGTCTCGGCTGAAATCAACGGGACCGTGGATCAGCAGTTTTTTCGGGAGGGGGATTTAGTTAAGGTGGGAGAGATCCTGCTGACATTCGATAAAGAACCCTTTGTTCTGCATCTTGAATTGGCGAAGGCCAATCTTCGGAAGGCAGAGGTGATTCTGGAGAACAGCCGCAAGGAGTACGAACGGAGAATAAGACTAAAGCAGGATAGATTTCTCTCCGAGGAGACGGCAGAACAGGCCCTGCGCCTGTTCCGCCTTGCCACAGCCGATCTTGATATAGCGAAATCCAATCTGAATCTTGCACAACGGGATTTCAATAAGACAGAGCTACATGCCTCTATCTCCGGGATCATAATCAAACGGCATCGCGAGATTGGAGAACAGGTTTTGCCCGGAACCCCTCTCTTTAAGATTGCAGATACCAGGTCTCTGAGAATCGTGGCCGGCCTTTCCGAAGAGCAAATCCTGCATGTCCTGGAAAATGCCCCTGTCGGGATCCACCTGAAGCCATTCGGCGGGCAGGTCTTCACCGGAACCGTCAAAAGGGTCGGGATCCCTGCAACCAATCAGGGAGGAACCTTCCCGGTGGAGGTAGTCATGGACAACAGGGATCAACTCCTGAAACCGGGCATGGTAGGCAAGGTTGTTTTCTCCGGTCAGGTTCACAAAGGGGTCTTCCTTGTCCCCAGGGATACCGTGGTGGAGAGAATGGGGGAAGAGGTGGTCTATCTGGTCCGGGACAACTCTGCTGTGAGCAGAAAGGTTGTCAGGGGAATTGACTTTGGTTTTTATATCTCCATACGAACAGGGCTTTCTGATGGAGATATGGTGGCGGTCATCGGCCAGGAACGCCTCTATGATGGTGCGCCCGTTCATGTCCGTAAGATCAGGGAGGAGATTCACAGATGACAGTAGGCTCCTTTTCTGTCAAGAATCCTGTCTTTGTGAACATGATCCTTCTTCTCTTCATTCTGGTGGGGATCATTTCGTACCGGGGAATGATAAAGGAGGTCTTCCCCTCTGTGCCTCTGGACATGGTAACGATCACCACCTTCTACCCGGGTGTAGCTTCTGAAGAGATTGAAAAAATCATCACAGTACCAGAGGAAAACGCCATTAAGGGCGTGGATGGAATCGATGATATCCATTCCCAGTCCAGGGAAGGGGTCAGCCTTATCCTTGCCGAGCTGGAGCAGGGACGGGACCTGAAAAAGGTGGCCCAGGACATCGAGAGCGCTCTGAACCGGATGGATCCGCTTCCAAAAGATGCGGAAAGCCCTATGGTCAAGGAGATCGAGACCCGGTATCCGGTCATCAATCTCTCGGTTTATGGTAACGCTGCCGAGAGGGTGCTCAGAGAGGTAGCCGATGAGATCGAGGATCAGATCCTCGATATCCCCGGGGTTGGTGAGGTGATCAAATCGGGCTATAGGGAACGGGAGATATGGATCGAAATCGATCCCCACCGGCTTGAGGCATACAACCTTCCCATCTCTGATGTCGTGATGGCCCTCAAACAGCGAAACCTGAACTTACCCGGAGGTTTGATAAGGGGTATCAACAAAGAGTTTCTGATTCGAACGATCGGAGAGTATGGGACCCTGAATGAGATACTGAATACAGTGATCCGCAACTGGCCGGGTGAAAGCGGGATCAAGATCAGTGATGTGGCCAGGGTACGGAACACCTATGAGGAGACCACCCAATTCGGGAGAATCAACGGCCACCGTGCCATCACCCTGATTATCACAAAACAGAAGAGCGGAGACACCATTGAGATCTCGGATGCTGTCAAGAAGCTCCGGCAGGAGATGGGGGAATTCATTCCAGATGGTCTCTTCCTTGCCCTCTCAGAAGACAACTCCCAGTGGATCAGGAATCGTCTTCACACCATGTATGTCAACGGCTCCATCGGATTTGCGATCGTCTGTGTGATCCTCTTTCTGTTTTTGAACTGGAGGATCGCCATGTTCACTGCCCTGGGGATTCCCTTCTCTTTTCTCGGAGCCTTTGTCTTTATGAAATTCTTCGGCATGTCCATCAACATGCTGAGCCTCTTTTCTCTTATTGTGGTACTGGGGATGGTTGTGGACGACGCAATCATTGTGGCAGAGAACGTATTCCGTCATCTCGGGATGGGAAAGCCTCCGGTTTTAGCTGCTGTGCAGGGTACGAATGAGGTGGTCATGCCGGTCTTTGCCGCTGTCAGCACCACTGTTGCCGCATTTCTCCCCATGCTCTTAATGACCGGCGTCCTGGGAAAATTCATGCGGGTCATCCCGATCGTGGTCACCTTTGCCCTGATCGCTTCCCTTATAGAGGCCCTTGTTACCCTTCCCTCTCATCTGGCGGATTTTGCCCCCTCCATGGAAAGGACAGGGAAAAAAATCGGGACCGGAGACCGGTTTCGACGGTATAAGCGCCAATTCGTCATAATACTCACATGGTGTCTGAGAAGGAGATACAGGGTACTGATCACCACGATTATCATCGCTGTTCTGCTTGGATTATATGCAAAAATGTATATTCCCTTCATCCTCTTCGAGAGCAAGGATATTCCAGCATTTATCGTTCAGATCGAAACACCGGAAGGAACGCGCCTTTCCCGAACCGAGGAGGTGATCGCGGACATTGAGAAACGTCTCCTCAAGTTTCCAAAGAACGAAGTCAAGACCATCTCTTCTCTGGTTGGGCGTCACTTCGATCCCACCTCAGGACGGATCGAGAGCAATACCAACCTGGGGCAGGTCTATGTAGAGCTTCCAAATTTCAATGCCAGAGACCGGGCCAACGGATATGTGGTGCTGGAAAAGGTCCGGGGGTCTCTCAAGGACATAACCGGTGTCAAAAAACTAGAGGTTGTGAAGATTCAGGGCGGCCCGCCGGTAGGGAAGGCCGTGGAACTCCAGATCAGGGGCCGGGATATAAGGGTTCTCCTGGAGATATCCGGAGATATCCAGGACTATCTCAAAACACTTCCGGGGGTCAAAGACGTTCAGGATGACCTGGCCCGGGGCAAACAGGAGGTTGTATTCAGGATTGACGAAAAAAAGGCGAGCCTCTACGGCATCCATGTGGAAGATGTGGCAATGGCGCTGAAAAACTATTTCGAGGGGGTGAAGACCAGTGAGATTCACAAGGAAAAGGATCAGATAGACGTCGTGGTAAAGCTGGCGCCCGAATTTCGAAACGACTATTCCATTCTCAAGACCCTGAAGGTCACAAACCAAAACAGGGAGCTGATCCCCATATCCACGGTTGCCGATTTTACCCTGAAGGAGGGGTCTGGCGTAATCCGCCGCAAGAATCACAGGCGGGCCATTACTGTCACTGCTGACGTGGATACAGAAGTCACCACCTCTGCCCGGATCAATAAAAAGATCGAAAAGAAATTCGGGTCGATCTCCAGGACATATCCGGGCTACAGCTTTGCCTTTGCAGGGGAACAGAAGGAGCAAACAGAGTCGGTACAATCCCTGATCCAGGCCTTCCTGATATCCATCATTACAATCTACATCATCTTAGGAACCCTGTTTCGGTCTTTTGTTCAGCCTGTTGTGGTTATGCTGACCGTTCCTTTTGCATTTATCGGGGTCGTGATCGGACATGTGGTGATGGGGGCCACCTTCAGTCTTCTCTCCCTGATCGGACTGGTGGCCTTGTGCGGCATCGTGGTCAATGATTCCCTTGTGCTGGTAGATTTCATCAACAAAAACAGGAAGGCGGGCATGGGCCGTTGGCGATCCATTCTTGCGGCGACCGAGACCCGGTTCCGGCCGATTATCCTGACCTCCCTCACCACCATAGGGGGTATCTCCACACTCGCATTCAAGACCACGGGTCAGGCGGCCTTCCTGGCCCCCATGGCTATCTCCATCTTCTGGGGATTGATCTTTTCCACCATTCTGACGCTGGTGGTAGTCCCTTGCTTCTTCTCTGCAGTGGAAGATATTCGTATCTGGGGCCGTCGGACCCTGGGGATCAAAGTGGACTTCGTAGCCAGGGAACAGGAACGGTCCAATCTTTAGATTACGTCAAGAATAGTAGATCGGGCGTCTCGCCCGATATAAAAGAATCGCTCAATCTTTGACACAACTATCTTGCCAAATTTTGAAGAATAGATAACCTAAACTTATGAGGCCTTCTGTACCCTTCCGGAACGTATGCACCGCGTACATACCCTCAGCCTTTTTGGATGACCATTAACAAGGACTCGCACCTTCTGAAGATTCGGATTCCATCTTCTCTTGGTTACATTATGGGCATGACTGATATTGTTTCCAAACTGTGGTCCTTTGCCACAAATATCACACTTTTTAGCCAATATCTTAACTCCTTATATTGTCAATTAATATCTAATTTTTTAGTAACTACTCAGGTTGTTTAGACTGTAGTCTGTTAGGACTGCGCACAGAACGAATCAAGGCTCCCTAACACCTTTCCTACAAGTTTTAACTCACAGCCGGCAAAATTGTATGATCTCGCATATTTCTTCCTCACTATTCAGCTAAATACCTATAGACTATCCACCTGGGTAGTTACATCTTTTATATATCATTCTGATTCTTCTGTCAATATGTTTTTTTCTTTCATCACCTCTGATCAGAATACCTCAAAACCATTAGGTAATATATCCCTTCCTCCACCAGGATTTACCACGATAATGTCATAGACACCAGGAGGCAGATTAGCAGGTACAGTGGCAGTTATAGTGGTGGAGTCTATAACATTTATATCTAATTGTATAGGCGTCATTATTATCTGAAGGCCTGAATCTCCATCAGCCACATAAGCATGGTCCACTGAGACATAGACACCCTCTGCAGACCCTGCTGGTGTATCGACAGAGCCTATTATTGCAGGATTGGATGGAGTGCTGATATCTATCACCTGTAAACCTGAGTACAAATCAGCCACATAGGCATAGGTCCCTGAAACATAGACATCTCTGGCAGAACCTGGTGTGTCAACAGAGGCTGTTATTGCCGGACTGGAGGGGGTGCTGATATCTATTACTTGTAAGCCTGAATCTCCACCAGCCACATATGCATAGGTGCCTGAGACATAGACATCACGATAGCCATAACCTTGTGTATCAACAGAGCCTATTATTGCAGGGCTGGAGGGAGTGCTGATATCTATTACTTGTAAACTTGAACTATTAGTAACATATGCATGGCTCCCTGAGACATAGACATCTTGGGCATCACGTGGTATATCGACAAAGCCGACAATATAAGGACTTGCAGGATCAGATATATCTATCACACAAAGACGTGAAACTAAAGTAATAGTTATTCCCCTCTCTATCCTCACCTCAAAATAAGTCATATATGCATAACTACCAGAGACATGGATACCTTTGGTCGTACCACGTTTATTTATCAAATCAACAACATAGCCTAACTCAACAGAGCTTATGATAGATGGACTGGAGGGGGTGCTGATATCTATCACTTGAAGTCTCCCAGTAACCATAGTATTGTCTTCACCAAAAGTATACACATCTTCAACCACATAAGCATAACTGCCAGAGACATAGACACCTCTGGCATCACCCGAAAGACCAACAGAGCCTATGATTGCAGGGCTGGAGGGAGTGCTGATATCTATTACGAAAAAAATTGAAAAAAGCTCAGCATAGGCCGCATAGACATATGCATAGCTGCCAGAGACATAGACACCTCTGGCATCACCCCCCCCAGAAAAACCAACAGAGCCTATAGAAGGCCCACCTTTATTTAAGAATACCTCTGCATCAGTGGCAAAGTTGTATCCACTTATTGTTATATCTGTATCAGAATTGGCAGATCCAGAGGAGGGATCAACTGAATCTATTTGAGGAGGTGGAGGGGGTGGTGATGTGTTAGTATAAAAATCTATTTCTGATAGGTAAAAAGCAGGAGTGCTACCATATGCTGCTCGGCCTTGATAATTCATAAAAAGACGTATCCACGACGTAGAACCAATATCTACAAGTCTTGTGAAATCTCCATTAGTGGGACTGAAATCTCCTGCAATATGATCAATTGTAGTCCAATCCCCATCCAAACCGTTTGTTGAGTTTTGGGAAATTTGAATATCAAGCTCCCCCATGTTATATGAGTTCGTGTAGTCATCAAAAAAATCAATTCTCGTTACGCCGTATGAACTACTAAAATGATAAGCCAAGAAATTAGTCATATCAATTTGAATATCATTTGTACCATGCCAAAAGGTACTCAGGTCATCGTCAATTGTGTTATCTGGGCTATACACAACATTCCAAACAGTTCCAAAAACCTCAATTTTACTATTATCAATTATTGATGGTGATGTGGGTGTGGCTATAAAACTTACAACATCGGCAACAACCCATGAGTCGGCATTATCTGACAGGGTTATATTCTCAGTGCCATCATCAGCAAATTCATAACTTCCTAAACTCACCCATTTTCCACCACTTATACCCTGATTAATCAGTACTGTATCAGAGATACCATTATGATTGATCGTAAATGGGGCATTGGTCGCAAGTTTGGCAGATATTGGATACCATACAAATACTTCATAAAGGCCGGGGCCATCGATTAGCTCTGTATCCCATCTAACTGTCTCAGAGCCATCACCAGGGGCATGATAACGAAAGTCTATCCCAAAGAAATCAGGCGCCTTGTTAGTATTAGAAGATGTAGGCCATTTACCTGTTAAGCTGAATTTGGGATCAAAGTTATCAACAATACCATTTGGTGGAGGGGGTGGTGATGTGGGTGTAAAACTTACAACATCGGCAACAACCCATGAATCGGCATTATCTGACAGGGCTATATTCTCAGTACCATCATCAGCAAAGTAATAGATACCCAGATTTAACCATTTGCCACCATTTCTACGCTGATCAACCAGTATTGTCTCAGATTCTCCATTATGATTGATAGTAAATGGTGCATTGGTAGCAAGGAGGGGACATGCTGGATATCTTATCTTTACTATGTAGTAGCCAGGTCCGTCGGTGAGTTCAGCATTCCAGATGGCCTTGTCATTACGAGGATGATGATAGATAGTGGCATTACCGGGATTTCCAGCATGATAACGGAAGTCTGCACCATAGACACCGGGCAGCACAGTACTGAGAGCTGTGCCCCATCTGCCTGTTACGCTGAATTCAGGATCAGCATTATCGACAATACCGTCAGGTATGGTAAGGGCATTTCCCCCGGCAGTGAGTGTGATAAGAATAGAGATAAGAAGCGCTGCTATTGAGTACCTACATCTTTTTAAATAGATCATCATAAGCCTCCTTCTTTTATATGGTTGGAATATGGTTGGTATTCAAGCAGATATAGATATTCAATCACCTCTCTTTTTGAGAAAATGCGCCATTTTTTCGCTAAGATAGGACTTTAATTGATTTTGATTGTTAAATAATATCATATATTACCAGCTAAGGTCAATTATTTTTCAGCCATTCTCGGTGAATGCACAAAAAGCAGACACAGTAGAGATTTTTCAAGGTATCTACAAAATATTAACATTACGGGAGGGCAATTTC
>QIDP01000009.1 GCA_003229375.1 Nitrospirota bacterium | reverse complement strand
GAGGCGTGAGGAACACTGCCACGTTCCCCGCCATTTTTGAGATAATTCTGAAATGCGGGCTGATACTTGCCAAGGTCATGCAATAGTCCTGATACATTGAAAATCGCCTTATAGGATTCTTTACATGCAAAAGATTCCGCATACTTTGCGGTTTGACGAAGATGCTTGGATAGGCTATGTTTCTTGTTACGATTATTTTCTGAATGCGCAAAATATTTCATATTTCACCTGCAACATTTTTTTTCAATCTACATTTTGCCCAAACTCTTCGGCAAATCTCCGCGCAAGCCCAGCAACTTCAAACAGATGCTCATCAAGCGGCTGCCATTCATCAGTCGGCCTGCCATCAATGCTATGTGCAAAATATTCTTGAGTCATATATGGAGTATAGCTGATAGGAAACTGGTTTTTTAACCTGTAGAAACATTAAACCAAAAATCAGGAAACATTGCAATCTTTTTGCTGCTTTTGGTCAAAATTTATCTTTCTGTCTTGCATACTTTAAAAATTCAGCTTGATTTTCAAAGTATAGTATGTAAAAAAGTCAGACACCTCCAGCAAAGCCGGAAGTGTCTGACTGTATATCCGGTTTCTTCATTGTTTGAGAGATAAAAACAGGACGTGTTAAAAATATTAACTGTTAAAAATATTGACAATTCGCTAACACCCTCAAATTGTTAACAAAGTTGAGAGTAGGTGTTAAATAATTTAACAGTAAAAGATATAAACAATCAGGCTTGCCTATTCCATTAATCTTGTAACTCATTGATATAATACGATTTCCTGCCTTTTCTATATCATTGGCATGGCTTTTGCTTATATACGTATATAGGAATTTCAATTTTGGACGCAGATGAACGCAGATTATCAAGATTTAAAAAATTAAGAAATAAAAATTATTATCTGTGTATATCTGCGAAAATCTGTGTCATGTATTTTAACCCATAAAAAAGAAAGGAGAAAATTGAGATGGTATCTTCAACTGTTTTATTAATTGATGATGAGAGGGCTGTACGGAGAAATCTCACTGTAGGCCTGCTGCAAAAGGGGTACGAAACAGTACTTTGCAAGGACGGCTTTTCCGGCTTATCCAAGATTGATTTGCTGGAAAAACACGGTATCCCTATTGATGTTGTCGTTACGGACCTCCGTCTTCCGGATATTGATGGCATCAAATTGCTTAAGGTAATCAAGTCCAGACATCCTGATCTCCCTGTTTGTGTAATTTCGGGATATGGTGATGAAGTCACAGAGGAGATTATAAAAAAGGAAGAAGGAGATGGGTATTTGGATAAGCCATTTACTATTGATAATCTGGTTGACATGATAGAAAAGGTAAAAAGACCTTCGGGTGAGAGGGGTGTTGCTCAATTGGCGGGGCCTGATGTACAGGTAGAGAAAAGATCTG
Source organism: Nitrospirota bacterium (assembly GCA_003229375.1). Taxonomy (GTDB): domain Bacteria; phylum Nitrospinota; class Nitrospinia; order SZUA-224; family SZUA-224; genus SZUA-224. The sequence continues at coordinate 6,516 of QIDP01000009.1, read as the reverse complement.
TCTCTGCTTATGCCCTTGTGAAGATTGATGACAGGAGTCTCTTTGCCGATATCTACCGGGATATCTATTTCATGGACAAGGTCTTATACTGTGATGCGGTGTTTGGTGATTACCAACTGGTGCTTCTCCTTCAATCTGCAAGCAGAGGTGAAATTAATCATTTTGTTGAGTCTGAATTAATGAAGTTAGAAGGAATCCATGAGGTAGAGATGATAGATGTGGTAACCCCTATCCTCAGCGAGGAAACTAAAGGGATAATTACACAGGTTGAAGAATGCTGCGAATCAGACAATATCTTGAAGGATAAGGGTGAAAGAAGATTAAAAAATCTTTCATCCTATGTAATGCTGGAGATCGAAGGTGACTACTTTGAGGAGATATACAAACAGCTCTGTTTTATGGAAGATGTGGTTTATTGTGACTCAACCCACGGGCGATACGGGCTGATCCTGCTAATTCAGGCCCCTACCTTTGACATTATCAAGAAGAGGATTGCCCATATCTCTAAAGAGATCGATGGCATATTAAAGGTCCAGGAATATCGGATCATGAACCTGATTGAGATGTAAAAGGTAACGTAACTACTCAGGTGGATAGTCTGTAGGTGGATAGCTGAATAGTGAGGAAGAAATATGCGAGATCATACAAAGCTCAGAGCGGTTGGGAGCCTTGATTCGTTCTTTGCGTAGTCCTAACAGACTACAGTCTAAACAACCTGAGTAGTTACCTTTTAACTTTAGATCACTTTAGGCACTTTAGGCACTTCTAAAAGGGGAGATCGTATGAATGAGGTGAATAATGTAAGTGAAATTGGAGGACTTTCTTTTGTTTCCTCCAATTTGGAACTGTGGAAATATAATGGGGAACCTGGTTTGCTTATCCCCTTGCTGCAGGCGGTCCAGAGAGATTATTCCTACATTCCTGAGACGAGTATCAATTATATCAGCAATATAGTTGGAATCCCTGCGGCTGAGATCTACGGAGTGATAACCTTTTATACTCAGTTCAGATTGAGGCCCTTAGGAAAACATCTCATCAGGATATGTAATGGCACTGCGTGTCATGTCAATAATTCAAAAATGATGGGTCAGGTAATAGAGGGTGAATTGGGAATCCGGACAGGTGAGACTTCAGAGGATGGGCTTTTTACCTTTCAGTCAGTAGCCTGCCTGGGATGCTGTAGTCTATCGCCTGTTTTAATGATAAATGATGATACACATGGCAGGTTAAATTCTAAATTAGTGCGGAAGATTTTAAAGTCTTATAAAAAGGTAACTACTCGGGTGTTTAGTCTGTAGGTGTTTAGTCTGTAGGTGTTTAGCTGAATAGTGAGGAAGAAATATGCATCATACAAAGCTCAGAGCGGTTGGGAGCCTTGATTCGTTCTTTGCGCAGTCCTAACAGACTACAGTCTAAACAACCTGAGTAGTTACATAAAAAGAAGGAGAAGCCTTCATAGCATTGTCGAGTTTCCGGGACTTAAATTGCGAGACATATAACCATGATAGATGTCATTGTTGGGATGGGGACCTGCGGCATTTCTGCCGGTGCCCAAAAAATATATGATAAATTTGAAGAAGAGATAAAGACAAGAGACCTGCCGGTAAATCTCAAAGAGACCGGATGTATTGGTATGTGTTATAGGGAGGTACTGGTAAAGGTCGTCAGTAACGGGAAAGGATTTTTATACGGCGAAATCACCCCTGATCGTGTGGAAGAGATTGTATATACACATCTAATCAAAGAGGTGCCCATTATGGAATGGGTGGTTCAGGGTCCACACCCTTTAGAAGACGATTCCTTTTTTGAAAAGCAGAAGAGGATCGTCTTGAGGAACTGTGGAGACATAGACCCAAATTCTATTGATGAATACCTTAGTGTTGGAGGATATCAGGCCCTTCAAAAGGTTCTCACCCGCTATTCCCCGGAAAAGGTTATTGAAGAGATCACAAACTCCGGGATAAGGGGGAGAGGAGGGGCAGGTTTTCTCACCGGGGTAAAATGGAATTTTGCTATGAAGGCAAGAGGGGAGAAAAAATATGTGATCTGTAATGCAGATGAGGGTGATCCCGGGGCATTTATGGATAGAAGTGTACTGGAAGGGGATCCGCATTCAGTTATTGAAGGAATGGCAATCTGTGGATATGCTATCGGTTCAACATATGGGTATATTTATGTCCGTGCCGAGTATCCCAGGGCCATTCAGAGATTAAGACAGGCCATTGCTCAGGCAGAAGAGAGAGGTTTTCTTGGTAATAAAGTCTTTCAGACAGATTTTGATTTCAGTATAAAGATTAAGGAGGGGGCAGGTGCATTTGTATGTGGAGAGGAGACCGCCTTAATTGCCTCAATTGAGGGACATCGGGGAAATCCACGTTTACGGCCTCCTTTTCCGGCTGTAAGCGGTTTATGGAAAAAGCCTACTAATATCAATAATGTAGAGACCCTTGCCAATATCCCCTGGATAATTATGAATGGGGCAGGGAAGTACGCTGCCCTTGGCACTGAAGACAGTAAAGGGACCAAGGTCTTTGCTCTGACAGGTAAGGTGAAGAGGGGGGGGCTGGTAGAGGTCCCCATGGGCATAACCATTAATGAGGTTATCTATGATATCTGTGGTGGTATAAAGGATGGGAAGAGATTCAAGGCGGTTCAGATGGGAGGGCCTTCCGGTGGATGTATCCCGGCAGAGATGGGGGATATTAAGATAGATTACGCCAGGATCACACAGACCGGGGCTATTATGGGTTCTGGCGGGATGGTGGTCATGGATGAATCGACCTGCATGGTGGATGTAGCCAAGTTCTTTTTGGATTTTACTCAAAACGAGTCATGCGGAAAGTGCGTATTCTGTCGTATAGGGACCAAGCGGATGCTGGAGACCCTGGAAAGGATAACCATGGGGCAAGGTGAGGAGACGGATATTGATCTATTAAATGATCTGGCCCAAAAGGTCAAGATCACCTCCCTGTGTGGATTGGGGCAAACAGCTCCAAATCCTGTCCTAACCACGATTAAATATTTCAGGGATGAGTATAAGGCTCACATAATTGATCATAAGTGTCCTGCCCATGTCTGTACCCCTTTGTTGACCTACACTATTATAGCCGGGCAATGTACAGGGTGTACATTATGTATCAAATCTTGCGATGTTGGGGCCATTTCAGGTGAAAAAAAGGAACCCCATTTCATTAGTCAGGACAAATGTGTGAGATGCGGGAAATGTTTTGCAGCATGTCCCTTTGAGGTAATAGCAAAGGATTAGTAACAGTTCACGGTTTACAGTTAACAGTTAATGAAAACAGAAAGTAAAAGGAAATTGAAAAAACTGTAAACTGATAACTGTGAACGGATACCACGGATACCAAGGATTAAAGGATAATGAAAAAGATAAAATTGACAATCAATGGGAAAGAGGTATTAACAGAATCCCAAAAGACTATCCTTCAGGTCGTGGAGGAGAATCATCTGGATGAAATACCTAGCTTGTGTTATGATTCCAGACTCCCACCCTATGGGGCCTGTTTTCTATGTGTAGTGGAAGTGGAGGGGAGAAGAGGACTGGTCCCCTCATGCAGCAGCATGGCAGAGGAGGGGATGGTTGTCCATACATCCAGCAAAAAGATCCGTGAGGCACGAAAGACCTCTCTGGAACTGATGCTCTCGGATCATTATGCTGACTGTTTTGGTCCCTGTAAATTAACATGCCCTGCCGGCGTGGATGTTCAGGGATACATCTCCCTGATCAATCTTGGAAAATACAAGGAGGCCATAAAGCTAATCAAAGAGAGAAATCCTCTTCCTCTGGTCTGTGGCAGGATATGTGTGAGGGAATGTGAGATCGCCTGCCGCAGAGGGAGGGTAGATGCCCCTGTAGGTATTGATTATCTGAAACGTTATGTGGCTGATCATGACCTCTCAAAGATGTTTGTACCTGAAAGAAAACCGGAAAATGGAAGGCGTGTAGCAGTTATTGGCGGAGGCCCCTCGGGTTTGACCTGTGCCTATTATTTGGCCCTGGATGGCTATCCGGTAACGATCTTTGATTCGATGCCCAAACTTGGAGGTATGTTGAGATATGGTATTCCTGAATACCGGCTTCCAAAGGAGATACTGGATAAAGAAATAGATTCTATTATTGGTCTTGGAATCGAGGTAAAGACCGATTGTAAACTGGGAAAGGACTTTCATATCCCTGATCTCTTTAAGAAGGGTTACGAGGCAGTCTTTGTAGGGTTAGGCGCACAACAGTCCACAGATATGAGGATTGAGGGGGAAAAGGCAGAGGGGATCATTTCCGGGATCGGTTTTTTAAGGGATATAGAGTTAAAAGGAATGCCCTCACTTGATGGCAGGGTGGTGGTAGTAGGCGGTGGAAACACTGCAATTGATGCTGCCAGAACCTCTCTGCGGGTTGGAGCTGATGAGGTCACCTTGTTGTATAGAAGAACCATCCAGGAGATGCCGGCCCATAGTGCAGAGATAAAGGCGGCTGAAGAGGAGGGGGTCAATTTTATCTTCCTTTCCGCACCTACAAAAATAATAACGAGCAATGGCCGGTTGTCTGCTGTAGAGTGTGTTAAGATGTCTTTGGGAGAGCCTGATGCCAGTGGACGAAGGAGACCTGTCCCGATCAGGGGCTCTGAATATATTCTTCATTGTAATTATGTGATCTCTGCAATTGGACAGGCTGTTGACCCATCCGGATTGGACAAGGATGCAAAGATCGAGATAACCAAAAGGGGGATGATTTCTGTTAATCCCGGGATCATGGATACTTCATATCCCGGTGTGTTTGCCGGGGGAGATGTGGTATCCGGCCCTGCCACAGCTATTGAGGCCATTGATCACGGGAGAAAGGCCGCCATCTCTATTCATAACTATCTGAATCAGGATCAGAAAAGATCGGTAATGTCTGAATTTAAAAGTAAGAAGGATATCTTTGGCGGACCTGATGAAAGGGAATTTGAATCCATTCCAAATCTCCCCGGAGAGATCATGCCGGAGATACCTATTGCTCAGAGGATTCGTAATTTCCATGAGATAGAGACTGGTTTACAGGAAGACCAGGTCAAAACAGAATCGTCCCGTTGCCTGGAATGTGGTTGTAACTATGTATATGATTGTTTATTAAAGAAATATGCCACACAGTATGGGATTACAGACCTCCTCTATAAAGGTGATGTAAACAGATATAAGGTCGATGACAGGCACCCTTTTATTGTGCTTGATTCAAACAAATGTATTCAGTGTGGCAAATGTGTAAGGACCTGTGCAGAAATTCTGGATGTCTCTGCCCTGGGATTTGTCTATAGAGGGTTTAGGACCATTGTTAAACCCTCCATGGAGAAACCCCTGCAGGCCACAAATTGTATATCATGCGGCAATTGTATATCTGCCTGTCCTACAGGGGCCATTACAGAAAAGCTGCCTTACAAAAAGCAGGGGCCCTGGGTTATGAAGGAGACCCCCTCCATCTGCCACTATTGCTCTATCGGATGTAATCTTAATATCAAACATAAGGCAGATGACCTGTTTTTTGTGACCACCTCTAATGGCAAGTCTCTAAATAATGGTTACCTCTGCTTTAAAGGAAGATTTGGTTATTACTATCACTTGAATGATTCAGACAGAAATGTAACACCCAAAATCAAGAAAGAGGGAAGGTTGGTTGATGTCTCATGGCAGGAGGCAATAGAATTTACCGGTCAAAGGCTGATGGAGATAAAAAAAAGGTATGGCCCTGATTCAATAGCCCTTTTTGCCTCTTCAGAATTGTCTAATGAAGAGCTATATCTTATCCAGAAGCTGGGCCGGGGTGTTATAGGGACCAATAATATTGGAAGCTTTGCCAATTCACTGATTCCCGGGGATCTTAATGCCCTGGATAAAACCCTTGGAATAACGGCCTCAACCAATCCCATGATGGATATTAAAAAGGCCGATGTAATTTTGTTAATCAACTCAGATCCAACAGAAGAGCATCCTGTTCTTGGCTTCACCATAAAAAATCTGGCAAAGAAAAACCTGACCAAACTCATTGTAGCCAGATCCATGGAGATCGATATGGTCAACCATGCTGATATATGGCTGGATTCCCGCAAAAGGACCAATACTGTTTTGCTCAATGGAATCATGGGATGGATCATTCAGAATACCAGGCAAAACAGATCATTCATTAATGAAAATACCACCGGTTTTCGAGAGTTTAAAGAGATGCTGGATAAGATCACCTTATCTGAGGTCAGCAATATTACCGGGGTCAGTATGGAAAAGATTCAACAATGCGCTGAAATCTTGTCAGATCCTGATTTGAATCTCATGATTATCTATAATATCGATTCCATGACAGAAAGATCTGAAAATGACCTCAGGGCCATTGGAAATTTACTGCTCCTTACCGGTAAGATAGGAAAACCATCAAATGGTGTGATTTTATTGAGGGAACATTGTAATTCGCAGGGACTCCTGGATATGGGGATAAGTCAGAAATATTTGCCGGGATATATTCCTGTT
>QIDP01000194.1 GCA_003229375.1 Nitrospirota bacterium | reverse complement strand
GTATTAATCCCAAAAACAGAAAATAAAAAAAGAGAAAATTTTAAGCTTTGAAAGCTATAGTTTTCATCTGCAAGATAAAAAGGGAAGACTTATAAAGAGATGGGATAATGCTCCTCATCATAAAGAAACAGCTACATACCCCTTTCATCTTCACGATGGTAAAAAGGTTATAGCGTCACGAGCACTAAATTTTCCTGAATTCATCAAGTATTTTGAAGAAGAAACATAACTAAAAAAGTACGTGAATAAAGTCAATGAAACAGGGGTTACTCTTAATGGCATTGTTGCAGTTGTATATAATGGTGAGTTTTTTGTCAATCATGTGCCTCTGGAGGAAGGTTCAAACGATATTACAGCCACTGCAACTGATACATCCGCCTCAGGCGGAGGAAACACAGCAACATCCTCAATAACAGTAAGTGCAGTCACAACAACGCCATATGTAACCCTTAATGCCAACATAGAATCAGGTATAGCGTCTTTGACAATGTATTTCTCAGTCTCAACAGCGATACCAAATGCAGTTACAAACTATGACTTTGATTATGAAGGAGATGCTGTTGTTGATTATACAGGAGCTACTTTTGACAACATAAGCTTTACCTATACAACAGAAGGTATCTATTATCCAACAATTACAGTTACAGATGATCAGAGCATTACTTACACAGACACAATTGCAATAGTGGTGTTGAATGAGGTAGACCTTGATGCATTGCTTCAGGCTAAGTGGAACTCTATGACAAGTAGTCTAAGTAGTGGTGACACAACAACTGCTCTAACTTATATTGCCCCCGGCACCAGAACATCCTATGAGGAGATGTTTAACGCCTTAATAGACCAGTTGCCATCTATTGTAGCAACAGAAACAGAGTTTAACCTAATTTCCATAAAAGACAATATAGCAGAATATGAACTCGTAACCTTAGAAAACGGGACAACATATTCATATGAGGTAATATTTATAAAAGATAAAGATGGTATATGGATAATACAAGATTTTTAAACAGAGTTTCAAAAATAAAAGGTTTAGGCTCATGAAAAATACTTTAATGTTTTTGGTATTGACATTAATTCTAATCTTTAATACCTCTGTATCTCATGCAGGGTGGCTTATTTATCATAAGCCTGAATTTAAGGGTAAAGTGATAGATTCAGATACAAAAGAGCCTATAGATGGTGCCGTGGTGGTTGCCATATATAGGAAGGATACTCTCATAAGTGGTCCTGGAGGGGGATATACGTCCATTATAAAAATCAGGGAAACTTTGACTGATGTAAAAGGTGAATTTCGTTTCCCTTCCTACACTACCGTAATTCAGCCTCTGTCAGTAGAAGATGCTGTAAGTTTTATTTTTTTTAAACCTGGATATGGGAACGCCGGTGGCATTTCCGTTTTACCTCAAAAATTTATCATTTGGGCATTACCTGAGGGATTGGCTTTCCACCATAAAATATCCGAGACATTAAAAAGGAGAGTTGAGGACGCATGGAGGAGAGACTTTGAAGAATTTATTAAAACTCTTCCAGAGAAACAGAGGGCAAGAATGCGATTTAATAGGACGGTAAGATACCAGTTGCCGATTCTTCCCATGAAAGATGCCAAGAAAAGACTTCAGGCACTGGATATTCCCTTTTTTACACTTCCTTATGATATAGACATTGAGAGTATAAAGTGGATTAACATGTTTGAAGAGGATATAACATACTCCAATCTTAAAGAAAAGAGTGATTATATGGTTATAGGTTTGCCCAAACTTAATACATGGGAAGAAAGAAGAAAAACCAACATGATTTCCATAAGTGATATTCCTGAAAGGAGATGGCCCTTATTAAATAAGGCAATTGAAAAGGAAAAAGAATGGCTGCGTCGTAATAGAGGATGGAAGAGGAAAATAAAATGAGGCAATTATACAGAGTAATATTATTTGTTTTTATTTTTTTCGTAATATTCCATTCTCTATCATTTGCGCTTTCACCAGAAACACACGAGGAGATCAATGAATTTGTAGCAAAAAACACCTTAGATGGATTTTCATTGGATTCTTACTTAAAAAACCAATTGGGTTTTGAGAATGGAGTAGAAGAAGAAGTTAAAGGCACTTGGTTTTGGTTTGTAACAACAACTAAGCCTGTCTCGCGTTGGATAGAAATAGGTGGAAAATATGAAGACAAACCACCATTGACAGTTCCATATCGTCGTTCAGTAAACCATTTTCATAATCCTCTAACCGATCAGGGTTTCAGCGGCATTTGGGGTGGGACAGAGTGGCTTTCTGGTGTATCTTCTATTCAATGGTCTCAAGAACCCATTGGTACTCAGATTCCTGGAGGGTATTATTCCTGGTATGACGTGAGGGATTATTTTTACAGTGGACTTACAGCTACAGACAAAACAACAAGGGAGGAGAATTTTGCTGATATGTTCAGAGGAATTGGACAGCTTATACATTTAGTTCAGGACTTATCAGTCCCTGAACATATAAGGGATGATGGACATTATGTTTTGGATAACTATGAAGACTGGGTGAAAGAAGATGTAAAAAAGACAGATGACCTTTTGGGATATCCAGCTATTTTCTTTGACTCCATCAGTAATTGGTAATTCCAACCCTCTTGCATCTGTCCCTGTTGCCAACCTTTTTGACACCAATCAATACAATCAAACAAATCCCGATCCGGATGTTACACTCCAAAGTAATATCGGCCTTTCAGAATATACAAATGCCAACTTCTTGAGCCCTGACACAATGTTTACAGCCAACTTTCCTTATCCTGATTGGAACAGTATAGTTGAATATGATGAGGTAATAGATGTTAATACTGGTAAGACTCGTACATATCTTAAGAAGCTTGGTTTTGCAGAAGGTGGTTATGGTGAAAGCATAAACCACCTTGCAGCAGGAAGATGGTTTTATCAATATCTGCCCTCCAGCTTAAAAAACAAAGGATTGAAGCTGGATAAAAGGGTTTATTCTGATTATGCCCAAAAACTCATCCCCCGGGCCGTAGGCTACTCAGCAGGACTGCTGGATTATTTCTTCAGGGGAACGCTTGAGATAACCCCCCCTGACCAGGTTGCCTATTCTGTCACTGATGGAAGCCAAACTCCTTATAATGATAATGGAAACCTCCATCAGCAGTTTACACATATTAAAGCAAAAGTGAGGAACTCAACGCCTGACACCATACCAGGAGAAGAAGTGCAGGGCTGTGACCAGCTACAGCAGAACTGTATACTTCAGGCAATAGCCAGATACAAAATCATCCCTGATTATATGGATGATCTTTCAAACTATCCGCCTGATGGAACAACTATGCAAAACATTGAGTTTTCATATTCAGTATCAGGAGCGCGATACATAGACAACCTCAGCTCCGTAACCCCTCAGGAGTACACTTTTGACTTTTCCGCTAACCCGATACCCGCAGGTATCACAGACCTTTATCTGAATATAATATTTAAAGGAACACTTGGAAATGAAACAGATATAGCCATAGCAGTGGGGAAGAAAGACCTGATGGAGCCCACACATCAGGTCTTCTGGAATGCAACAGATATGTTCAAACTGGACGGTAACCTGTACACATCAGATGAGATAAGGAACACACCTTCTCTTTTTGATAGGGTAGACTTAGATAATGATTTACAAATTAATGAAGTAAGTGAGGGCGAGCCTTACATAGACCCCTATCCCATGACTTTTGGTATCGGTTATCTGAGCGAGCCTCCCAGCACTGGTGATACTGCCTATTACTCGGCAATCACAAAGGTTCAGGAAGGGAGATATATCAGGCTGATAGCCCTTGTAGACAAACCTCAGGATAACTACCTGGTTTTGGAGGAAACTGATAATATATGGGGCTCGACATACTTTTATGGTGCATCTCCTGGTGTAGTAAACCAGGAGGCAAGTGGTGTTTGGCAGACACCAACGCCAGTAGAAACCTTCAGATACGGGCTGGATATTGATGGAATTACCCAGATACCTATAAGGCAGCACTACAGTATGGCTGTTTTTGGATGTTATCCTGTGGAGGGTACAGACCCTTATGGAAGTCTGGTTTGTTCTTATCCTGAGAGTGAGGCTATACCTGCTGAGCTATCACCATCACTGATAGATACGGTCTACTTCCCTTAACTGTTATTGTTTCAGATGCAGGGGACAATTGATTTAGAAGGAAAAACTACACCAACATTATTACCAATGAGTTTGCAATAGAAAGATTTTTTTATAAAGACCAAAGGAGTCTTTCTCCCGTAAGGGGCAGGCGTAATTAACCAAGTCAAGCCACGCCAGAGGCGGACAAGCCCTTAACCAGTTATCTGTAATTGTTCTGTATACATTTCTTTTCATGGATTAGCAGTGCCCTGTTATAGGTCTTTTGACCTGATACTGCTAAGGGGAAGCTTTCTGAGTAGTCTGAAGCACCACGTTCCTTTCTATAAAATCGGGCTTCTATGAAATAAAAGTAAAAAATAACCAGATATTGTTGATATATTACACAATACATGTAATAATTATCTATGATTTTTGAATGGGATAGAAAAAAGAGTGCTGTAAATAAGAAAAAACACGGAATTGATTTTGAGACGGCACAGAATCTATGGTTAGATGAGAGTTTGATTGAAATTTATACACTATACCCTCTTGAGAATCGGGGTATCGTTATTGGCAGGTTAAAGGGGAAATTTTGGACAGCAGTTTATACAATATAGAGATAATGCTGTCCGCATAATCTCAGTAAGGCGGGCAAGGAAAAAGGAGGTGAAGTTGTATGAAAAAGAAAAAACTGGCTAAAACTGCAAAGGAATTTGATAGTCGTTTTGACGCAGGAGAAGATATTCATGATCTTATAGATGTGTCTAAATCTACCATTGTACGCAGAGGCAAAAAAGTTCGGATAAATCTTGATGTGGCAGAGGCGCTGGTTCATGAAATAGACGAAATTCGTAAAAGCATAGGAGTAGACAGGGGAGCACTGATAAAAGTCTGGCTTCACGACCGAGTAAATCAAGAGAAGTTTGCTCGCGGGGAAAAGGGCGTTGCTGCATAATTGGAATCTATTTTAGTGTGAATAAAAATATGGAGTTTGAACCTCGATATTTTCATAATTAATAGTCACTCCAAGGACATCTATCCCCCTGATTGCAAAAAACACAAAAGCTTGACAAGTTGGTATG
>QIDP01000161.1 GCA_003229375.1 Nitrospirota bacterium | reverse complement strand
GACAATATAGTTGATGCAGACCAGGGAGGAGGACTCCGGAGTCAGGGTAAGGCAAGGATCATCTTTTACCCTGTACGCTATAGCCCTGCCAGGCAAGAGGTCGTCTTGTACAAGAGGATAAGGGTGAGGGTCACCTTTATCTCAGGAGAGAGTATATCAGGGAATGAGGGGCAGGATGAAACAATAATCACATATCCGGCATTCAAGATCGGGATCAATGAAGATGGGATATACAAATTATCCGGGGCTGACCTGGAGAATGCAGGGATGGATGTGAGCAATGTTGACCCCAGGACCATCAAGTTATTCAATAAGGGCAAGGAGGTCTCCATACATATCAATGGTGAGGCAGATGCCAGATTCGATACCTCTGACTATATTGAGTTCTACGGTACAGCCTATAAGACCCGCTACACCTCAGCCAATATCTACTGGCTGACCAGTGGCGGCAACAGGGGTAAGAGGATGCCGGAGAAGATCAGCAGCACAGACGGCACAGTATCCGCCTCATTCTTATCCTATGTGTATTACGAAGAGGATGATATGTACTGGGGAGATGTAATGGATGAGGGGTATGTGGATGACCACTGGTTCTTCTCTAATTTCCTCTGGGCGCCGGAAAATGCTGACTTCACTATCTCTCTTAATCAGGTCAGTGATACAGATAGCAATGCAGTGGTGAGGGTCGCACTCAGGGGTGTCACATTTTCTTTTGATATGGAGGATCACCACACACTCATCTACCTTAATAACTACCTGATAGATGAGGCATGGTGGGATGACCAGAGCGAGTATATCTGTGAAGTCACAGTACCGCAGTCCTACCTCCTTGAAGGGGATAATACCGTATCAGTTAAACTACCGGGTGATACAGGTGCAGATTTTGAGATCGTTCTGGTCAACTGGATAGATATCAACTATTGGAAGGACTTTACAGCCAATAATGACAGACTCATGTTTCAGTACTCTGAGGAGGGAAATCAGGTATTTAAGATATCCCCCTTCAGCAGTGATAAAGTAGAGGTATTTGATATCACTAAGGAGGATGAGGCCATAAGGATCACCGGAACAGCGATCGAGTCATCAGGGTCTGTGTACACAGCTATATTCGGGGATAGTGTGGACACGGGCGGGAATGAGTATATTGTCAGTACAACTGACAGTATTGGCTCTCCTCTATGGATAGCAGAGGACACAGAATCTCTTCTCCACTCCGGCTCAAAAGGGGCAGATTATATCATAATTACCCACAAAGATTTCTACGATGAGATATTACCCCTCCTGGACTACAGGAAACTCCAGGGACTGCGGGGAGAGATCATTGATGTAGAGGATATCTATGATGAGTTCAGCAACGGAATATTAACCCCGCAGGCGATCAAAGACTTCCTCTCCTATACCTATACACACTGGGTCTCACCTGTGCCCACCTATGTCCTCCTTGTGGGGGATGGGACATATGATTATCAAGACAATACGGGTCTCGGTCTTAAAAATTATGTCCCCGCATATCTCTCACACAGCATGGAATTTGGTGAGACAGCCAATGATAACTGGTTTGTATGTCTCGATGGTGAGGATGACATACTACCTGATATGCGGATCGGGAGGATCCCTGCAAAGACCCCATCAGAGGTCAGCACGGTTGTTGGTAAGATATTAAGCTATGAACTCTCATCCGGTGATGCGGATTGGGTAAAGAAATCGCTCTTCATTGCAGATAATGAGGAGAGAATCTTTGAGACAATATCAGATGATTTGGCTTCTTATCTACCATCAGACTACAGTGCAGAGAAGGTCTATTTAGGCTCATATGCCGGTGCATCAGATGCAAAGACCGATATAATATCCAGGCTCAATCAAGGGGCATTGATTACACACTATGCCGGACATGGTGCGGTACAGAGCTGGGCACATGAGAATATCTTCGGGATAAATGATATAGGGTCACTGACAAACAGTGACATGCTCTCCTTTTTCATCAATACCACGTGTGCCAATGGATACTTTATCTATCCCACGGGTTTTAACAGTTTTGCAGAGGAACTCCTTTTTGCCGATTCCAAAGGGGCAATTGCTGTTATTACCTCTACAGGGATATCTCTCCCTGAAAGACAGAGGATATTTGTAAAGGGGATATTCGATGCAATCTTTAATGATGGGGAGATTACTATCGGCTCTGCCATGGTAAAGGGAAAGACAGAGCTATTTGCAAATGAGGGGATCAATGGGAAGAATGTTATACAGACCTTTACCCTTTTCGGTGATCCGGCTACGAGGATTAGGGGAAGGTAAAAGATAGATTCAGGGAAATACATGAAATGAGTCTCTATGGGTGGGTAGCATGGACAAACTTGTTTGTCCGTGGGGGGTATTTTCAAAGGAAACCCTCATGTCGACGATTCGGCACAAAGAGGAATGAAAATCTAATCCCCCCTTCCCCCCCTTTATTAAAGGTGGGCTTTTCAGAAAAAACATAATGGATAAACAAATCGAAAATCGAAAATCGAAAATCGAAAATAACCTGCTTCTCCTCTGCTGCAGGGAATTGATAAATGGTGACAAAGGGGATGAGATAAAAAATATACTGAAGAAAGATCTGGATTGGGATATTGTATTAGAAAGGGCAAGGAAAGATAATCTCTCTCCATTATTATATTATAGTCTAAAAAGAATCAATGGCTGTTTTAAGGCCCTTCCTCCTTATGTTGCTAAAGAGCTAAAAAGGGATTACTATTATACCTCTGCCCGTAATACCTTTACATACAATGAACTAAGTAAGATTTTGAAGAGACTGGGAGATAATGGAATAGATACTATCCTCCTTAAAGGCGCTGCCCTTGCAGAGGTTATTTATGACGAGATATCCTTAAGACCTATGACAGATGTTGACCTCTTGATAAAAAGAGAGGATTTCAAGAAGACAGATGAGATATTAAATACCCTTGGATTTAAAGCGAAAGATGGGGGGCCTGATATTTATGAGGCCATCTTCTCTTCATACCTGAATACCTTTGACTACACGAATTCCAGAGGTATGGCATTTAGTCTTCATCTCCACTGGCATCTGATTAATTCGAGTATTCCAACCCATTCTTATATAGATAAGATAAATATGGATAAGATATGGAAAGATGCCGATCAAATAAGTATCTCCGGCATTAAAACCATGACACTATCTCCCCATCACTTTATTATTCATCTGTCAGAACATGCCCTCAGGGTCAGGCACTCTCTGAATAGGCTTATTCTCCTTTTAGATATTTCAAAGACAATTCAGAGGTTTAATGACAGGCTGGAGTGGGAAGAATTAATAAAAGATAGTTACGAATTTAACCTCTACAGAATGGTTTATCAGGCATTGCATCTTAATAAGATATATATGGCTACACAATCTCTTCCTGAATATGTTATCGATAGATTAAGACCTGCCAGGCTCAGTTTGGGTGAAAAGATCTTTATGGCATATGCCATGAAAGGGAAATTTCCTGCAGGATTGAGTTATACAATACATCTGTCAATGAATGAGAATTTTTTTCAAAAGATAAGGTTTATCTACAGGACGATTTTTCCTCCCATTCGGATAGTGGCCCAGAGAGGGGGGAGTATTACTTCCAGATTCAAAATATCACACTATATATTTCGAATAATAGAGGTCTTTTCCCATATTTTAAAGGGTATCCTTAACCGCAGAGTTCACAGAGGTAATTCTTTATAACTCTGTGTTCTCTGTGGTTAATAAAAATCCTTTACGGTAACCTACCGTTCGTTATATCTATCCTCAAGAACTAAAAGATGGGCCACATGAAGATGGAGGGCTATAGGAATTATCAGTGGCTGAGCTCCCCCCAATAGTACAAAAACCTGACATGACCTTTTCTATATCCTTATCAGAACAATATGGACAGGTCAAATCACTATCTTTTTTTTCTGAACCCTGTATCGCTTCAAAGATGTGCAGGCATTTCTTACATCGATATTCATATATTGGCATATTTTACTCCCTCTTTATATTGATTTCTTTTGTTTTAATTATATGTTTCATAATGATATATGTCAAGTCCTTTTTTATCTGTGTCAAGCCAATTTAGAAATGTCCTATTCTTGCCAAAATCATCTTAATATAGTCCTATGGCATCCATTACTAGCTGAATATGATCTCAGATGCAATATGAAAACATAAATCTCCTATAAATTCAAAATATTCAAATTTATCTCCCTTGGTGTTGTTGGCGGCATGAGTGTTTCCTTTGAAAATAGCCTCTCCCTTAATCGTTTATGGAGTGACGGCGCTTGCGCTGTCACTGACGCCACAAGTGGCGTCAGTCCTTCCCCTTCTTCACACGTTCATGTCTAAATTAGCGCCGCACCGGAAAAATTAAAAGAAAGAATGAGGATATGAAATGTACTGATTCAACTGATTCATTTGTGTTAATGTTTCTACAGGTTTAAAAAGCGATCTCTTAATAATTTATCGTTTAACTAACCCTTCGTCAAGAAGTATAGGTATCTGTTCTTTATCCAGGGGACCTACCACCTCACGCCCATCTTTACGTAATCGTGGCTTTATATCGAGATTAGACAGGTCGTTAGGTTCAAGAACCCAACAACTTCCCACTCTCCTGAGTTTTGTATTAGCAAACCCTATAGTCCTGCCAAACTTTCCGTCTTCCCTCCATTCATGCCAGTGACCGCTTGCCTCGGAATTAGAAAAAATCTCAAATGTGATGCCATCATGCCCTATATCTTTTGCGTAATCACCATACATAAAGACTTGATCGCCCTCCTGACTCCATGTCCCGTTCCAATCAGGATAAGTATAGGAGTACCAATAACCGCGCATATGAGTGCCCACGGTCTTTGGAGGCAAAAAACAAATACCCTGGGTTGCCCATTCTTGATGAATGGGTGAAGTATCATCAAAAGCAGTAATGGTCCATCTATTTCCACCTTTATACACATTCGGCATCGGTTGGGCATAAACCGAAGTGGAGATTAAAGCTACAACTACAACTAAAAGTGAAAACAATATAAATCTTCCCTTTTTATTAAAAAAATACATCTAATGTACCCTCCTTTTATAAGAATAGATCGCTTTTTTAAACCTGCAGGAAGATTAACACAAAACCCTGAGACCAATCTTTTTTTTGCTAACCCAATCACCTCCTCTTTATCAGCCTGATTTACGTGATCTTTAAATAATATCTTCTTTTAATAACTATTTTATATTATTTCAAAACCATTAAAAG
>QIDP01000083.1 GCA_003229375.1 Nitrospirota bacterium | reverse complement strand
TCGATACTATCGATGGTGGGCAGATTACCAAGAAACTCTAAGGCTTCTCGGTGAAATCACGGCTGGCCTAAATTTAGTGTCTGAATCACAAGCTTTTTTACCAGTAAATCTGCGATTCAGACAGCGTCGCTTTAAATGTAAATATTCGTTTCTGTGATTTTTTTGAGTTTTTTTTCAAGTTGTGATATATTCCTTGACGACGTTGTCAGTCCCATAGGACCTGATGAGCGAGCCATAGAAAAGGAGGGAAAAGGAATGTCCGGGAAAAAAGCGAAGGAAAAGGAAGCAACGATATCTGATCTTCTGATAGAAGAGAGGAAATTTGAGGTTCCTGATGAGTTTCGGAAGAAGGCCAATATAAAGGATAAAGATATCTATAAAAAAGCTGCTGCTAACAGGGAAAAGTTCTGGGCGGGGTTTGCAGAAGAACTTCACTGGTTCAAAAAGTGGGAAAAGGTTCTCGACTGGAAGCCTCCTCATGCCAGGTGGTTTGTGGGAGGTAAGCTGAACGTCAGCTATAATTGTTTAGACCGCCACATCACTACCTGGCGAAAAAATAAGGCTGCCATCATCTGGGAAGGAGAGCCTGGAGATCAGAGGACTCTAACTTACCGGGATCTATATCGGGAAGTAAACAAGTTCGCCAACATTCTTAAGAAACTGGGGGTAAAAAAAGGAGACCGTGTAGCTATCTATTTACCTATGATACCAGAATTAGTTATTGCTATGCTGGCCTGCGCTCGAATTGGAGCTATTCACTCGGTCGTCTTTGGAGGATTCAGTGCAGAGGCCTTGCGGGACCGCATAAATGATGCCCGGGCCAGGGTCCTCATCACTGCTGATGGAGGATACCGAAGAGGAAGCATCATTCCCTTAAAACACGATGCTGACCATGCCCTCCTGGAAACGCCTTCCATCCAACACGTAATTATCGTCAAAAGAGGAGACTTTCCCCTTCACGTCAAGGAAGGCCGGGATCACTGGTGGCACTACCATATGGAGGAGGCAGAATCTTACTGTGAGCCGGAGGAGATGGATTCAGAAGATATTCTATTTACCCTCTACACCTCTGGAACAACTGGCAAGCCAAAAGGAATCATTCACACTACCGGAGGCTATCTTACGGGTGTCTATGCTACCACCAACTGGGTATTTGATCTCAAAGATGATGATGTTTACTGGTGCATGGCTGATATCGGCTGGGTAACGGGTCATAGTTACGTAGTCTATGGTCCCTTAGCATGCGGAGCCACTGTTGTTATGTATGAAGGGGCCCCTGACTGGCCGGACAGGGATCGTTCCTGGCAGATAGTTGAAAAATATGGGGTTACCATATTTTATACCGCTCCAACGGCCATTAGAGCCTTCATGAAATGGGGAACAGGGTGGCCAGCCAAGCGGGATCTCTCCAGCCTCCGCCTCTTAGGGACGGTAGGAGAACCTATCAATCCGGAGGCATGGATGTGGTATCATAAAAATATTGGACAAGAACGTTGCCCCATTGTAGATACATGGTGGCAGACAGAAACCGGCATGATCCTTATTACTACCCTTCCCGGAATTGATTCCACCAAACCCGGTTTTGCCGGCAGACCCTTCCCGGGCATTGAAGCCGATATCCTCACCGAAGAAGGAGTGTCAATTCAGAAAGGAGGGAGCTATTTGGCTCTTACTCAGCCATGGCCAGCTATGTTGCGTGGTATCTACGGAGATCCCGAGCGATATGTCCAGCAATACTGGACAAAATGGGACAAAAAGACCTATTTTCCGGGCGATGGAGCTAAACGAGATAAGGATGGATATTTTCTTCTCCTTGGACGGGTAGATGATGTTCTCAATGTAGCCGGACATCGACTGGGAACCATGGAAGTGGAAAGTGCCCTTGTTGATCACCCTGTGGTTGCCGAGGCAGCGGTGGTGGGAATTGAACACGAAATAAAAGGTCAGGTAATTGCTGCTTTTGTGACAGTTAAGGAGGGTAACACGCCCGGCGGTGAGCTGCAGGACGAATTAAAAGAACATGTTGTCAGGAAGATAGGGGCCATTGCCCGTCCGGAGAAGATCATCTTCTCTGCCGACCTTCCCAAGACCAGAAGCGGCAAGATTATGCGGCGGCTGCTTCGGGATATTGCTGAGAGCAAAGTACTGGGAGATACAACTACTCTGGCAGATGCCACCACCGTAGAGAAGCTCAAGAAACACTATGAGGAACAAGAATCTTAGGCTCAGACACCAGTTTTCGATCAGACATTTGGTTAGGTTGCTCTGATATCTATTGTATTCCATTCACTGCAGTCCGGACATCTTCCCATCCAATCCTCGCATCTTGCCCCGCATCCCTTACAGTAAAATTCCAGCAGAGAGGATGACTCTCCTTCAGATGCGATCTGGTACTCCTTTGAGGCAACACCTATCTCATCCATCTTTTCATATACCCTTCCTAAGAGAAGATGGAGGGAGGGAATATCCGGATTTATCTCTTCAACCTTTTTAAGCTCCTTCATTGCTTTGTCGAGCATATTGAGACGTAGACAGGCTTCTCCTAACATCAATCTGAGAAGGTACCCGTTTGGGTTCTGTGAAATAGCATCCTGATACATCTTTATTATCTTTGTCTGTTTTCTACGCCTGACGTAGATCTCTTCTATACGTTTCAGGAAGATAATAGACTCCTTCTTTTTATATCCCCTTTTCAATATCCTTATCGCTAATCTTTCCTTTGACTGCTTAAAGTATGTATCACCTAAACATATATAGGCTGGAACAAAGTTAGTATCCAGACTTATTGAGTTCTTAAATTCCTTTACAGCACTTACATAATCTCCTACATTGAGACGGCTCATACCGATCTCATAACCCATTATACTTAATCGATCCCTTTCTTCTGAGAGAACCGAATCATCGTTTGTCAAGGATATGAGTTCCTTTTGGGCAGAGTATGCCTCTTCCCATTTCTCATTACTGATATATATATCCCTTAATCTGGTCAGGGGAGTCAAACTCTCTCTGTCTATGGCCCTGATCTCCTTCAAGAGCGCTACCGACTCTTCAAAAGCGTTTGAAACATCATAATCCTTTTCCAGACTGTATAATATATAAAGATTTCTATTGTCAAAGGATTTGGCCTTGAGGTGCAACCTCACAGCATCACTGTATTTCCCATCCTCCCTAAAAATATCTCCCAACACACATAAGGTCTTTATGTGGTTCGGATCCTTACGAAGGATCTTTTTGAATATATGGATGGCATCTCTCTTTCTTCCTCCTAAAAGACAGGTTTGTCCCTTTAAGAACATTCTATTGATCTTTTCCTTTTTCTTTGTCTTGAGTGCAGTCTTCCAATCTGAAAAAAGATTCATAGATTTCTGTATAGTATTGATCAAGGAAAATATCATCACACCAAAGAAAAAGGAAATGAGTATGATCACTACTAACGGAACATTGAATGGTTCAGATTGGGTAAACATAGAAAATCGTTCCTGAAGGATATGTAATGGCCATTCCTTTGGAAGTATCCTGAATGATACATCAATAGTATTAAGAAAGGTTAGATATAACGAGGAGAGTAAAAGGAATATGAAGAGTGAAATAAGGCGTAATGACATCTTAGGTATCTCCAAACTCTACCTTTGGTGCACTTCCCCAAAGGCGCTCTATATCATAGAACTTTCTGGTCTCTTCATGAAATATATGAATTACCAGATCGTCATAGTCTATAAGTATCCATCCTGCAGCGTCATACCCTTCTAACCCATAATATCTAGCCCCCTCCTTTTTTAATTTTTTCATAATTGTATCAGCAATGGCCTGGACCTGGCGTGTGGAATTACCGCTGCATATCATAAAGAAATCGGTAATAGAGGAATACTCACTCAGGTCGAGTACGATAATGTCATACGCCTTTTTTTCCAGGGCAGCCTTATAGCACAGAGAGGTCTTTTTATCCGGAGTAAGGAACATAATTTATAAATCTCCCTATTTAGAGGTTCATCACAAAATAACTTCACATTTTGTAATTGTCTAACCAAATAAAGTACTTTCCTCTGAAAATACCA
Organism: Nitrospirota bacterium; assembly: GCA_003229375.1. Lineage (GTDB taxonomy): Bacteria > Nitrospinota > Nitrospinia > SZUA-224 > SZUA-224 > SZUA-224. Next base: position 1,389 of record QIDP01000083.1, on the reverse strand, counting down.
TCACGGACAAACAAGTTTGTCCATGCCACTCACCCATAGAGACTCATTTCATCTATTTCCCAAACCGCAGCACCGCAACACTGATTTTCATTTTTCACCTATTATAGAGCCTGTTATTCATAATATAACTTTCCACCTTTTCAGGTAACAGATACTTTACTGTTCTCCCTTCTGATATCCTCTCTCTTATATCGGTAGAAGAGATGTTGAGCGGGGTAGTCCGGGCCGCAAAGACAGCATATTTGGATATAGAGATAGCGATTTTAGAACATCCTGAGATTTCATCATCTCTGACTATTTCAAATTGTATATCATTATATTTCTCTCTAAGAAGATTAAAGATAACCTCATGAAGGTTATCCCTTCTATAATCCGGTCTGGTACTTACAATAAAATTGCAGCTCTGAAAAAGCCTTTTTACATCCTTCCATGTATGTATCTCAAGGAAGGCATCGATTCCTATAATAAAAAATAATTCAACCTCCTTACTAAAGATCCTTTTGAATTCATTGATAGTCTCAATAGAGTAAGAAAGTCCCTTCCTGTCTATCTCTATAGAGGAGACACTAAATCCCGGATTGGATTCAACAGCCAGTTCGGTCATCTTTAAACGGTGCTGAGGCCCTAGTACATCCTTTACATTCTTATGGGGAGGGATAAAGCTAGGGATAAATATCACCTTCTCTAACCCGAACATCTCTCTAATCTCAACAGCAGAATTAAGATGACCATAGTGTATCGGGTTAAAGGTACCACCTATTATTCCTATACGCATAGATTCTATTCTCTAATCTGACCATCACCAAATATTATATACTTTGTTGAGGTCAATTCCTCAAGCCCCATCGGACCCCTGCAGTGAAGTTTCTGTGTACTGATTCCCATCTCTGCTCCCAGTCCAAACTGGTTCCCATCAGTAAACCTTGTAGAGGCATTAACATAGACAGAGGCTGAGTCTATCTCTTGAAGAAACTTACGTGCCATGTTGTAGTTTGAGGTAACTATCGCCTCTGAGAGCATAGAACCATATCTTGTTATATGATTAATAGCTTCATCAATGTTATCCACTACCCGCACAGATAAGATAAGATCCAGATATTCTGTATCCCAGTCCTCTTCTGCAGCATCCTTAACATCAGGGAAGATCTCCTTTGTCTTAGGACAGCCCCTTATCTCAACCCCTGCATCCTTGAACCTCTTCAGCATATCAGGGAGAAACCTATCTGCCACTTCCCTGTGAACGAGCAGTGTCTCCATGGCATTACATACACTTGGACGCTGAACCTTGGCATTAAATGCTATCCTCTCTGCCATCTTCAGATCCGCCTCACTATCCACATAGACATGGCAAAGCCCCTTATCATGCTTTATCACAGGGATAGTGGAATG
>QIDP01000085.1 GCA_003229375.1 Nitrospirota bacterium | reverse complement strand
TTTGTCCCGCAACAGATCTCTTTTCTACTTTAGACCTAATTTTGGCCTTTATGGCTAATTCGTCGGAAATTTTAACAGCTGTAGACATTTTCCCTCCAATTCGGATGATGCTTAATTGATGGTTTCAATATATCATAAATAGACACAAAATGAAACCCTATTGGAAAATATTATTCTCTCGTCGCCATTGATTATCACGATCAATGCCCTGACACAATTGCCCTGATAACTTTCGAAAAGTACTATTATCAGGTAAAATTATCGTGTAGTATTTTTTAAAAATACCTTATATTGATTACCTTGGTTATACCTTACAGGAGTTCTGAAAATTTCTGTAAGTCCACCACCATCCCGGGATTGGCTGGGGGACCAGGATTCGAACCTGGGTTAGATGGTCCAGAGCCATCCGTCCTGCCGCTAGACGATCCCCCAGTAATTTTGTAGAATAAACTCCTTCAATAACATCTTATATAATAAAGAAATCTTAAGGTATAGTCAAGGTAATTTGGCAGCAATTCCCGGTGAACATGGAGTATGACGGGATTTCTTTTCCCTCTAACCGATATATCTTATCCCCATTTTTAATCTTTCAACAACCCTCTCTTTGCCTAAAAGGGATATAACATCAAAGATGCCGGGACTTACTGTCTTGCCGGTAAGCGCAACACGTACAGGCTGTGCGATCTTGCCGAGTTTCAGCCCTTGTTTTTCTGTAATATCTGTGAATATCCTTTCGAGTGAATCTGTATCAAAATTCTCGGATTTTTCAAACATATGTATCAGCCTCTCAAATATAGGTACGATCGACGGGATCAGGAACTTCCTGGCTGCCTTTTCATCGTATTGTATCTCTTTAGCAAAAAAGAATTCTGTCCCCCTTGCCATTTCAATGAGGGTCTTACTCCTCTCCTGAAGGGATGGGATTACCTTTGCTATCTCTTCAACAGATATCTCTGAGGCCTGACTTTCAGGAAGGATCCCTTCATTCAGGAGATGCGGTCTTAGATATGATGCAAGGCGTAATGGATCTCCTGTCTTTATGTAATGGCTGTTCAACCATAGAAGTTTTTCAGGATTGAAGACCGCTGCTGATTTTCCTATATTTTCAATAGAGAATTTTTCTATGAGCTCTTCTTTTGAGAATATCTCCTGATCACCATAGGACCATCCTAATCGAACAAGATAATTGATCATTGCACCTGGAAGATATCCAGTATCCCTGTATGAGAGGATAGAGGTTGCCCCATGCCTTTTGCTCAATCTTGCTTTATCTGATCCTAATATCATTGAAAGATGTAGAAATTTTGGTGGTTGATAGGCGAGTCCATGGTAGAGTTGAACCTGGCGTGGGGTATTGGCCAGGTGATCATCTCCGCGGATGACATGTGTGATGTTCATAGTTGCATCATCGACAACCACTACAAAGTTGTATGTAGGGGTGCCATCAGAGCGAAGTATTATAAGATCATCCAGTTCTGTATTATCGAATACAACCTCTCCCCGCAAGAGATCATCTACTACTGTATTCCCCTCCATAGTCGTCTTAAACCTAACTGCCGATGTTCTTCCAGGTGGAGGGGTATCAAGGTTGCGACATTTCCCGTCATATCTCGGTTTCTCTCCCTTTGCGAGGGCCTCCTTCCTTTTCTGTTCCAGCTCCTCAGGGGTACAGTAACATTGATATGCCTTTCCCTCTTTTAGGAGCCTTTCTATATGTTCCAGGTATATATCCCTTCTTTCTGTCTGGCGGTAAGGTCCTTCATCCGGGTCAATACCGAGCCACTTCAGACCTTCTATAATCTGCCTGATCGACTCATCTGTAGATCGTGAGAGATCTGTATCCTCTATCCTGAGGATGAATTTCCCTTTATGATGCCGGGCGAACAGCCAGTTAAACAGGGCAGTCCTTACCCCTCCTATGTGCAGATATCCTGTTGGACTCGGGGCAAAACGAACCCTTACTTTTTCATTCATATTCATAGCAAACTCCCACGGATAAAAAATTTAATTTAAAAAAAATCGAAAATTCTAATCCCTTTCCACCTTCAATTTCAACTCTTTTAACTGTTTTTCATCAACCTCTGAAGGCGCATCAGTCATGAGGCATGCTGCCTTCTGTGTCTTGGGAAAGGCTATCACATCCCTGATGGATGCAGCTCCCGCAAGGATCATAATGAGTCTGTCCAGCCCCAGGGCAATGCCTCCATGAGGGGGTGCCCCATATTCCAGCGCCTCCAACAGGAATCCAAATCTCAGAATGGCCTCTTTTTCATCTATCCCCAGGGCATTGAACATCTTCTGCTGTATATCTCTCAGGTGGATCCTGATGCTTCCTCCGCCTATCTCCTGACCGTTCAGAACCAGGTCATATGCCTTTGCCCTTATCCTTGCCGGATCTTCATCAAAGAGACGGAGGTCTTCATCCACCGGGGCAGTAAACGGATGGTGCATGGCTATATATCTCTTCTCTGCTTCATCATATTCCAAAAGGGGAAAATCTGTTATCCAGACAAAACCGTACTTATCCTTATCCGGGAGTTCTAATCTCTCTCCCAGGTGTATACGAAGCTGACAGAGGGAACTTGTCACCACCTCCGGGCTATCTGCTACAAAGAGGAGGAGATCACCCTTCTCTCCCTTAAGGGCCTCTGCAATGGAATCGAGCATCTCTTTGCTAAAGAATTTTGTGATGGGTGATTTATATCCCTCTTCTGTTATCTTTATCCATGCAAGACCCTTTGCCCCGTATCCTATTACCATCCCTGTCAGATCATCCAGTTCCTTCCTCGAAAATCGAGACCCTAGCTTGACATTTATCCCCTTTATCTTCCCGCCCTCTTCAACGGTTTTGCTGAATACCTGAAACTCTGTCTCTTTTGCTATATCAGTGATATCTTTTAATTCCAATCCATAGCGGATATCAGGTTTATCGATCCCGAACCTCTCTATTGCCTCTTTATAGCCGAGTATCGGGAAGGGGGTATCTATATTAATACCCTTTATCTCTCTGAATATCTCCGCCATCATCTCCTCAATCAGCAAAAATATATCTTCCCTCTCAATAAAGGACATCTCCATATCTATCTGTGTGAATTCAGGTTGTCTGTCTGCCCTCAGGTCCTCATCCCTGAAACACTTTACGATCTGGAAGTATCGGTCAAATCCGGATACCATAAGGATCTGCTTGAAGAGCTGTGGCGACTGCGGCATTGCATAGAATTTCCCGGGATTAACCCTGCTTGGCACAAGATAATCCCTTGCACCCTCAGGGGTGCTTTTTGTGAGAAAAGGGGTCTCTATCTCTATGAAGCCTTTTTTGTCGAGAAGGTCTCTCACCCTTTTTACTACCTTATGTCTCAGGATAAGATTACCTTGAAGAAAAGGCCTTCTCAGGTCAAGATATCTATATTTCAATCTCAAATTTTCAGAGATCCCGCTATGCTCATCCAGAGGAAAGGGGAGACTCCTTGACTCATTAAGTATCCTTAGATTATCTGCATATACCTCGATCTCTCCGGTTTTCAGTTTGGGATTTATCATATCTTTTGGCCGTGCCGAGACCTTCCCTTTTATAGCGAGTACAAATTCATTTCTGATACTCTGAGCCATCTCATGACTTATCTTGTCGATCTCGGGGTTAAGGACTATCTGAGTAATACCATCCCTGTCCCTCAGGTCTATAAAGATAAGACCTCCGTGATCCCTTCTGCTATGGACCCACCCCATGAGTGTTACCTCTCTATTCAATTCCCTGATATCTAATTCACCGCACGAATGGGTCCTCTTAAATATCTCATCCTTTTCAGCCATCAAACCTCCTGCATTCTTTAAGGGCTAATAAAAGTTATTTTGTAATAGTTCACCTATTAATAATTTGCCTGATTAATACCCGCTCTTCATCACAGAGGATAACATAAGGATATAAAATATAGTACAATATTTCAAGAATAAAAAGAACAGGCATTCCCTTCAGAAAACATACCCGGATTATAATATTACTAAATAGGCATATCCGCTTGACTCAAGTAACCACAACATGTTGTGGTTTGATGAATGTTCTGTAGTCCTTTTATATTGTGGATGAAAGCATCTAAAATTACCATAAGTCATCTTAACCCTTGTGGTACATAAGATTACAGAGACACTATTGTCATGAAACTGAAATACAATACATGGTATTCACTTGAGTCAAGCGGATATGCCTATTACTAAATTACGCAACCTAAAGTTTTTGCAGGGGACTCAATGTTGTAATAGCAACATTTTGTAGAAAAGGGTAATAAATTAGGCTATAATTAATTATCACCTTTAAATCTGAGAAATTAGGAATTAGTATACTATGCCAAGAATATTCGACAATATTGACCAATCATTACTTCCTGCTTTAAAAGAAACACTTAAACTTTCTGATCATGCCGATTTTTGTGTAGGGTTTTTCAACCTTCGTGGCTGGAAGCAAATAGATCAATTTATTGAGAATTGGTCTGGGGGAAAGGATAATTGCTGTCGGCTTCTCGTCGGTATGCAAACATTACCCCGGGAAGAACTCCGCACAGCCCTGAGTCTCGCCAAACATGACGATAGCATGGATAACCAGACAGCGCTCCGTATAAAAAAGAAGCTGGCAGAAGAATTCCGGGATCAACTGACCATTGGCATTCCTTCCAATGAGGATGAAGCCGGGCTCCGCAGGCTTGCTAAACAAATTAAGGCAAAAAAAGTTGTTGTCAAATTATTTCTCAGTTATCCATTGCATGCAAAACTTTATTTGCTATTTCGTCCTGACCCTATTAATCCGATCATAGGTTATGTTGGCAGCAGCAATCTTACATTTGCCGGTCTCTCTAAGCAAGGAGAATTGAATATTGATGTTCTTGACCATGACGCCTGTAATAAATTATCAAAATGGTTTGAAGAACGATGGGATGACAGATGGTGTATTGACATATCTAAAGAATTAGCTAGTATTATTGAGGAGAGATGGGCACGCGAAGACCTGATTCCACCATATTACATCTATGTAAAAATGGCATATCATCTCGCAGAAGAAGCCCGTAGTGGTCTCTTAGAATTTCGTATCCCCGGGGATTTCGGACAAAAACTCTTTGAATTTCAAACAGCAGCTGTAAAAATTGCTGCTCATCATCTCAACAAGCGTGGAGGGGTTTTAATCGGTGATGTTGTGGGACTGGGCAAAACGCTCATGGCATCTGCACTCGCACGTATTTTTGAAGATGATTATGGACTGGAAACGCTGATTATCTGTCCAAAAAATCTGGTCAAAATGTGGGAAGACTATTGCTACCAGTATCGTCTGAGGGCCAAACTACTTTCTACAACTAGCGTTATCAATGAACTTCCCAATTTAAGACGTTATCGCCTGGTTATAATAGATGAAAGCCATAATCTCCGTAACCGTGAAGGCAGACGTTATCGGGCAATCCATGAATATATACAGGAGAATGAGAGCAAATGTATCCTTTTATCAGCAACTCCTTACAATAAAAACTATCTTGACCTTTCTAACCAGCTTCGTTTGTTTGTGCAAGATGATAAGGATATAGGCATCCGTCCTGAAAAATTGCTTCGCGAGATGGGCAAAACCGAGTTTGATCGCCGGCATCAGTGTCCTGTCCGCTCTCTATCTGCTTTTGAAAAAAGCGAATACACAGATGATTGGCGTGAATTGATGCGGCTTTACATGGTCAGGCGCACCCGAAGTTTTATTCAGGATAATTACGCTGAAACAGATCCTGACACGGGTCGGAGATTCTTAACCTTTGAAGATGGCAGTCGCTCTTATTTTCCTGTTCGTGTGCCTAAA
>QIDP01000084.1 GCA_003229375.1 Nitrospirota bacterium | reverse complement strand
TCCCCACGAAGACCCAAGCCGAAGTCCTATCGGCCTTTGGCCACTATGTGGACGACGGTGGGGTCTTACAACCAAAATCCCGCTGATCGACCGTAAATATTGACTCTAGGCGAAATGCAACAATTTAACCCTTAAACTCCTGTTTAACTTTATCTTTCTTGACCAAACTTTTGGTATGAGATATAGTAATATCAGAAGGTAAAGTACGATTTTTTATTGTATGTCATATTGGAGGTAATAAATGACTAAAGAATATAATGTCATCATCGAGCGTGACCAGGATGGATATTTCGTCGCTACGGTACCAGAGTTGCATGGTTGCCACACTCAAGCTAAATCTCTCGATACTCTAATGAAACGTATTCGAGAAGCAATAGATTTATGTCTTGAGGTTGAAGACGAAGATTCTCAACCTTCTGAATTTGTAGGTATCCAAAGAGTTTCGATTAATTCATGACCAGACTACGTAGAGTTGCTGGCAAAGAAGTTATTACTGCTCTCTCAAAGATAGGGTTTGATGTTATCAGAACTAAAGGTAGCCATCATTTCCTGCATCATCCTGATGGTCGTAGTACAGTTGTCCCTGTTCATCGTGGTGAAACAATTGGAGCTGGCCTCATGTCAAAAATCCTTCGTGATATTGAAATGACTCGTGAAGAATTCATGGATATTTTGTAAATCTCCTCTTCCCCATCTTTATCTCCTCAGTGGTGTAGTTCCCACTGTTTTGCTTCTGAAAGGAAAATTAGTTGTGAAAAGTCCTGGTTTACCGATTCCACCGATTACAATTGATAAGTTAAAAGCATTTAACGTCACTTCATACAGGCGCAACCCACACATTGCAGAAGCTTTCAAAGCGATGGCCTGGATTGATGAACAGGGATGGGGTTTAAAAAATATGCGACAGTGGCTTTATGATAACAAACTACCTGAACCACTTTTTAATATTGAAGACCATTACTTAGTGGTAACTTTCCTCGGTCGTGAACATACTGAAGTGAAAGCGCTGAGGGGAGACATGAAAGATATTTATCTGTTTATAAAGGATAAAAAGAAAGCCACTACAAAAGAGATTCAGGAACAGTTTGAATTGTCTGAGCGAAATGCGCAACGGTATCTTAAAGAGTTAGCAGGAAAGCAATTCATTGAAAAGGTTGGTGAAAGAGGCCCTGGTGTTTACTTCCGGGTTTTAGAAAAAAAGGAGAGATAAAAGGATTACAAACAAGTTCCGACACAAATTCCGACAAAAGGAGCATAAAGAAGTATATACAATCACTTCAAAATCTCTTCCACTAGGTCCTGATCATCCTATCTTGGATTTCTAAGCAGGGTGATCTGGACTCCTCCTCCCTTTTTCTATTCTTCGGTCAGGCACTATTTCTTTTCGTCTGTTAAGACACCTATATTCACCAGAAGTTTTGTTATCTCCTTCTCCCTCTCATTTTCTGACAGGATATCCTTCCTCAATCTTTCCAGCACCTGTAATATTTCCTTACCCGACATTCGTTTATGATGTGATTGCTTCCAATTCCAGAGACCCTTTTCATTCTTTCTCATCCATTCATCCTCCTTCCCTGTAAAATACAAAATTATTATGTATCTAAAAGAGTATTATTATTTCAACGCCATGTAAAGATTGTAGAAATAGTATTTTTTTTAAAAGTAGTATTGAGAATATACTTTTTTTATAAGGGGCCGCACACTTATTCAGAAACAATGCATAGGCAGAAAATACCTACTCAATGATAGAATTTCCTATCATTTTTTTAAACTACCTTTTATCCCTTTATCGTAAACCACCTGTATTAATACGAGGTTGCAGTCTGTTAAAGAGACTGTATGAAAGATGGTATAGCTATTGCAAAGTTTTTTTCGTATTGAATAAGGGAGGGAAAGGCAAATTGAATTCGGGGATTTATATTGCTGCTTCAGGGAGTCTGATGCAGGAGAAAAGGCTGGAGCTAGCGACAAATAATCTTGCTAATGCGGGTACTGTTGGTTACAAGCGTGATAGTGTCCTTTTCGAGTCCTTTCTTGCTGAGAGCGGGGCCTATGTGGTGCCTCTGGGGGTAAAGACAGATTTTTCCAATGGGACAATGAAGAATACAGGGAATGAACTGGATATAGCGCTGGAAGGGGATGGATTCTTTAGTGTGAAGACACCTAATGGTATCAGATATGCAAGGGGGGGTAATCTAAAGTTGAACAAGGATAATATCCTCGTTACTCAGGCAGGATACCCGGTGCTTGGAGAGGCAGGGCCTGTAAGGTTACCTTCCGGTGCAGATATCACAATAAGCTCCAGCGGGGAGATACTGATAGGCACCGGTCTTGATATTGTCCCGGTTGGTACCCTTAAGATCGTGGATTTTCCTAAGCCATACCATCTTGAGAAGGAAGGTGAGGGATTATTCATGGCCACCGGAAAAGAGAAGGCTAAAAAGGCCAAAGATGTGCTTATAAAACAGGGTTTTATTGAGGTAGCCAATATCAATTCACTGAAGGAGATGATTACCCTGATAGATATTCAGAGAAGCTATGAGTCGTATCAGAAGGTCATTCAGTCAATAGATAGTATCAATGAAAAGGCTGTAAATGATATTGCAAGAGTTGGTTAAATTAATATAGGAGGTAAGAGATGATACGTTCGCTATTCACAGCAGCAACAGGTATGGCTGCCCAGGATCTTAATGTAAGCGTTATAGCCAATAACATAGCAAATGTGAACACTACCGGTTTCAAGAGGAGCAGGGCCGATTTTCAGGATCTTTTGTATCAAACCTTGAGGATTGTTGGAACATTGTCCGAGGTAGGAAACCAGGTTCCTACCGGTATGCAATTGGGGTTAGGGACAAGACCGGCTGCTATACAGAAGATATTCCTTCAGGGAGATTTTGTGATGACCCAGAACGAGCTGGATATAGCCATTGAGGGGAAGGGATTTTTTCAGATAACGCAGACAGATGGAACGATCGGTTATACAAGGGCAGGTGCATTTAAACTTGATAATACTGGCCGCATTGTGACCTCTGATGGTCTGCCAATGGAGCCGACCATAACTATTCCTCCTGATGCCCTGGCAGTCTCGATAGACTCCCAGGGCGGGATTTTCTATACAACAGTATCTGTTCCTGCCCCAACCCTTGCAGGTACTATTCAGACCGCGACGTTTCTCAATCCGGCAGGCCTGCAAAGCATAGGAAGGAATATATATCTTGAGACCGATGCATCCGGTACCCCTACTGTTGGTGTTCCCGGGGTTGATGACAGGGGAACAATGCAGCAGGGTTATCTGGAGCTATCCAATGTAGATATTGTTCAGGAACTGGTAGGACTGATCATTGCCCAGAGGGCATATGAGATGAATTCAAAGGCTATTCAGACCGCTAATGAGATGCTTCAGACAGCAAACAATGTTAAACGTTAAGATGAAAAAATATTATTCTGTTTTCATTATCCTGGTTGTCTTGATATCATGTTCAATTCCGGTATCTGCATCTCATATTGTTACAATTCGTGTTTCTGAAAGATCGAATGTATCAGGTAAGATGATTCGATTAGGGGAGATTGCAGATATCAGCGTTAAGGACCCTGTGATAATGGAGAGACTCCGCTCTGTTGTCATAGGGACGTCTCCGGCAATTGGTAAATCCCGCAGGATAAGTAAAGGTATAATAGATGCAAGTTTAAAGAGGAAGATGATAGATACCTCTCTCTTCGATATCAAATTACCTGATGAAATAATTGTTACAAGGGATTATGTCAGTATCCCGGGGGAGCAGGTAAGGGAAATTGTAAGAGACTTTCTCTATAAAAGCCTGCCATGGGATAGGGATTGTATAAGGATAAATGAGATAGATTATGATGGCGATTTTATTCTTCCTGCAGGGAAGTTAACATTTGAGGTTATTCCATTGGAGCGTTCAACAGGCAGGGATCGTACTGCCTTTTCTGTAATCTTTATGGTGGACAGTGAGGTTCAGAAAAGGATCAGGATAAATGCAAATATAGAGGTGTTGAGGGAGGTTGTTGTCAGCAATCATTCACTAAGGGCAAATAGTGTGGTATCAGAAGAGGATGTGGTTATAGAGAAGAGATATATAAAGGGGCTGTATCCTGATGTCTTTGCTAAGGTATCAGATGTTGCGGGAAAGAAATCAAGGAGATTTATCAGGGCAGGAGAGATGTTTAGGGGTGAAATATTGAAGACCCTTCCCCTGTTAAAGAAGGGGGATATGGTATCTATTGTGGCAGAATCAGATAAGGTAAGGATAATCACAATAGGGCGGGCAGAGGAGGATGGAGCAAAAGGGAAGATGATTACGATCCGCAACCTTGCTTCCAGGAAAGTAGTATATGGATGGGTTGTGGACTCAAGGACCGTAAAGGTTGAGTTCTGATATGGTGAAGGGTGAAGGGTGAAGGGTGAAGGGTGAAGGGTGAAAATTATGTAGGGGTAGGCCTCTGTGCCTGCCTTTTTTTCGAAATCAAAAATTAAAGATAAAAAATCAAAAACGAACAGACAAACAAATAGTTATCCTAACATGCAGGGGATAATTTTTGCATTTTGATTTGTATTTTTTCATTTTAATCTTTGATTTTTAATTTACTTTTGAGTCGCTCAACTTTTTTACGAAAGAAGCTTAATTTATGGGGTGGCATGGACAAACTTGTTTGTCCGTGGGGTATTTTCAGAGGAAATCATGAAAAATAATAAATCGAAAATCGAAAATCGAAAATCGAAAATAGGACGGGCACTAATATCAATATCGTTGATCGTCTTCTTTATAGCTCTTTCTGTGGGTTGTGCCGGTAGAAAGGTATCCCTGTTAGGATGGCCTTCAGAACCGGAGGAGAGATTAGTAGATAAAGTAGTGCCTAAGAAGCTTGTCAGGAATACCGGGAAGAGATATGAGGGATCGCTATGGCCCGGTGCAAATTCACGGAATATGTTGTCTGCTGATAACAAGGCCAGAGGTGTTGGTGATATTGTTACGATCAAGATCGTTGAGAGTTCTACTGCAACAAAGAAGGCTACGACAAAGACAGGGAGAAAATCAGACTTATCAACTAGTGTTAGTGATCTTCTCGGACTTCCATCAACCGATCTTGGATTGGGCAAGTTCGTTAATTTAAGTGGTAACACCTTTGGGCCGTCTATAGGGACTAAACTAGATAATAGTTTTGAGGGAACAGGCACTACTACCCGCAGCGGGAAATTAACAGCCAGTATTACTGCCTTAATAACAGAAGAGCTTTCTAGTGGAAATCTGATGATAGAGGGGAAGAGGTCGGTAAAGGTGAATAATGAGGCCCAGATCATAGTTATAAGCGGTATTATAAGACCCGAGGATATTGAATATGACAACACAACTGATGCCAGGATAACATATACAGGAAAGGGTGTTATTGCAGATAAACAGAGGGTCGGGTGGTTTGTCAGGATACTTGACCTGGTATGGCCGTTTTAAAGAGGGTGATAGGTGAAGGGTGAAGGGTGAAGGATGGAAGGTAGTGGTAGGGTGTTGCAGTGCTGCGGTTGGGAGGAGAGATGAAAAGATTATCTCTGATATCTTTATTACTAGTCGTAGGGATAACTTTATCCCTTACATCACCAGCCATGGCTGTAAGAGTCAAGGAGATCGCTGATATTCAGGGGGTACGTAAGAATCAGTTGATTGGCTATGGACTGGTGACAGGTCTTAAGGGCACAGGGGATAGCAGTACCAATATCCCTTTCGTGGTCAAGAATATGTTAGCTATGTTAGAAAAGATGGGGGC
>QIDP01000049.1 GCA_003229375.1 Nitrospirota bacterium | reverse complement strand
CGATAAAAATACTTTTGACACGATACCAAAGTTCATTAAATGATGGTGTCTTCTGTTTTTTCTTCTGAGGGTCAATGGTGTATGGCATTTTAATTATTAATGTTACATATATTATTTTAGCGATTCTGCTATTCTTCACTCGGTCAGGGAGTATAATATCATTATATTTGCCGCGGCCTATAGTGATCTGTTGTTTGGATAGAATCTGTCTTCCAATTATCTTTTTGCCAAGATTTATAATGACCTCAATTGCCATGACCGTCCTTTCTTACTCTCAGAGGCCTTAGACCATCAAGATTTAATCATAACCAAAATCATTTTGAATTGTTTAATTGCCTTCAAGGCATGAGGTATATTTGCAGGCATGATAAAAGATTTCCCTTCTGCTAAATGGTAAGGTTTCCCGGAAAGAGTTACCTCAGCTTCTCCGTGTATTATTTGAATATAAGCATCAAAAGGAGCTGTATGTTCACTTAATTCCTGCCCCTGACCAAAGGCGAATAAAGTAATGGAACCTGTTTTTTTATTGATTAAAGTTTTGCTGACAACCGAGCCATTTTGATATTCAATTGTTTCTTTCAGGTCAAAAGGTGCTGAATTTTCTTGATTCATAAAATATCTCTCCATTTATTGACGGATAAACTCCGAGGCGTGGCAAATAACGCCTCACATCAGCAGGCATGCAGCCGCAGAGCAAGGAAACGGGCGGACTGTCCGCTTAGACGTCTCTATTCAGAAAGTAATACTCCGGTATTATCATATTACGATAGCTCAGAATATACAACAAAGAATAATAATTTTTTCTAATCACCGGAAAGTTGTAGTCCCATCTTTTGGTATCTTTCGCCTTCCTTTATCTCACCCTTTGATATATATATATCACTTATATTGTTAAGATTACTTATCATATGCTGTATATGACCAATTCTCTCATTTATTTTAGTCGCCCTCTTATAATAATCAAGGGCTTCATCCATCCTGCCCATATTCTTATATACAGTGGCTATATTATTAAGGTCTATAGTAATTCCTTCATAATATTCGATCTCTTTATCGATCCTCAATGCCTCGTGGTAATATTTTAATGCCTTCTCCATAGCCCCGGCCGCCTCACTTGCTCCTCCAAGATTATTAAGGTTGCTTGCTATCCCCATAGTGTAATTTGTCTTTTTATTTATCTTTAATGCCCTTGTGTAAAAACTTACAGCCTCTTTGAGATCACCCTTCTGTTTAAGGACAACCCCGATATTATTCAACCTTACAGCAATTCCTCGCTTATTCCCGATCTCTTCGTCTATCAACATCGCCTTACGGAGATACTCAATCGCATTCTCTGATTCACCCAGGGCATTATAGGCAGATCCGATATTGCTAAGGTTATCTGCCTCTCTCTTCCTGTCACCAATCTTCTCATTGATAGATAGGGCATCTTTATAGAAAATCAACGCCTCATCAAACTTGCCCCTGACAGAATAAACACTACCGATGTTGTTCATATCCTCTGCTATACCTCTCTGGTTATCATTCATGGTATTTATCCCCAGGGACTTATTAAAATATCTCAGGGCCTCATCATATTGACTCTTCCTATAGTATTTATATCCCATCTCACTAAAGCTATCTGCCCTTGTCAGTTCGTCTATATTATAATCCGGTCCCCTTCCATTAGACAGGCATCCACAGATGGCAATCAATAGTAAAAATGTCGGTATTTTGAACATATTGTTAATAATGACTGTCCCTTTCATCAATGATTATAGCGGTATCTCTCTTTTCCTTTTTAAGAAATCCCTTTATTATCCAGTTCTTCTTTGCCCCGTCGATTATCCTCGCTGTCTCATCAACATTCTCCTGTGCAGATCTGATAAGTTTAGGGATATCGGCTGAGACATCCTTTATATCCTTTAATACACCTTTGATTGTAGTTATCTCTGATTTATCTTTACTGATAAATTTTGAGAGCTCCCCGGTAATCTTACTGATATCATTTATCACCGCTGTCCCTTTTGATATCAGTTCCGGCAGCCCCTGAATACCTTCATTGAATTCAGAGATTGTAATCTCACTCTTCTCAATTAATCCTGGCAATTCACCGGATGTTACCTTGACATCAGAGAGGGTATCTTTCAGATCAGATATCAGTTCCTGACCCGAGTTAATTAGATTGACAAGGTCCGAGTAGAATCTCTCATCCCTGAGAAGGCCCCCTAAACTCCCCTTCCCCTCTTTTACCTCTGCGATCATCTCATCCAATGTTTTAAATACATTATCAATCCGATCGAACGAGGTATTGAGGTTCTTGCTCAGGAGGAAGACCCTATCCAGTGCCCTGGTCGCCTTTATCAATAGTGGATTAACACCTGCTATAATATTATCAAACTCAAGGGTAGCGCTGCTCTTGATAGTACCGCCATCCTTTATTACAGGTTTTGACACAGAACCGAGTGATATCTCCAGCATCTTACTTCCCATCAGCCCCAGACTGACAACTGTAATCACAGAGTCCTCACGTATCCTCTCCTGAAAAGACTTTTGTATACTCAATACTACCTCGATCTTGTTCTCATCATTAAAGTCTATGGATTCAATCTTTCCTACCTCGATCCCTGCCAGATTCACAGGAACTCCTGGTTTTAGTCCATACCCCTCATTCAGTACTGTCTTTAATGTATACTTTTCGCTGAAGAATCTCTGCTGACTCCCTATGAATAGAAATACAGCTATCAGTATCCCAAGGATGGACAGGACAAATACTCCTGCTAATCTCTCTGTATTTTTTTTGTTCAATCTGTGCACATAGTGCATATTTCACCTAAAAATCAGAGTTTCACCCTTCACCCTTCACCCTTCACCCTTCACCCTTCACCCTTCCTCTCACCATTTTCATCCTGCCATCCTCTATTACCGCTATACGATCTGCTGTCCTGGCAGCAAAGTCCATATCATGGGAGACAACAACCGATGTTACTCCGGATTCATCCCTTAGCCTTTTAATAAGCCTCAAAAGTGAATCGGATTTGTCCTCATCAAGACCTGCTGTCGGTTCATCGTAGAATATAAGGTTTGGATCGAGTACAAGGGCCCTGGCTAGTCCTGCCCTTGTTTTGCACTCCATGCTCAACTGTGCGGGGAAATACTCCTCATAGCCGGATATCTCCACCAGGGAGAGCCTTCTTTCTGCAATACCCATTACAGCTTCTTCATGCAGGGCTGTATGGTATCTCAGAGGAAGTGCTACATTATCAAGAAGTGTCATATTGCTGATCAATCCTCCGTCCTGAAACACAAAACCTATCCTCAGTCTTATCTTATTGAGCTGCTGAAACGATACAGTGGTAATATCAATCCCATTTATCCCTATAACTCCCTGCCAGGGCTTAAGAAGTCCGACACATAGCTTTAGAAAGGTACTTGTACCACTGCCACTTGTTCCTACAATGGCAAATATCTCTCCCTGAAATACTCTAAGATCTATCCCTTTGAATAATTCCTTACCATTGAATCCAAAGGTGACATTCTCTATGCTTAGGGTGATACTACTTTGCTCCATAAAATTAAGGGTATCCGTTCACAGTTATCAGTTTACAGTTTTTTCAATGAATCATGTAGGGCTTGCAGCATTTTTGATAAAGAATCGCTCATAACTTCCTTTTACTTTCTATTTTCATTAACTGTAAACCGTGAACTGTGAACGGAATTAAGTTTATATGTAAAATATTATAGTAACAGCACTATTAAACAGGAAGCAGACTACTATAGAGCTTACTATTGCTCTCGTTGTCGCCTGAGGCACCTCGGTTGAGCAACATTTCACCTTTAGCCCATGATAACTACTTAAAATAGCAATAATTACTCCGAAGACCGCACATTTCATAAGGGATATGCCGATATCACCGGGATTGAGGGCGAGGCTAATTCTATATATATATACATCAAAAGGGGTTACAAGCTGGATCTTCGATATAATAAACCCTCCAAGGATAGCCATAATATCGAAATATACTGAAAGACAAAGGATGGCTATCAAGGAGCCGATGATCCTCGGGAAGATCAAGAAGCGGGTAATACTGATGCCCATTACCTCTAATGCCTCTATCTCCTTGTTAACGCTCATGATTCCAAGTTCTGTAGCAATAGCAGAGCCTGAACGTGCGATAACAACCATAGCTGTTACAAGAGGACCTAATTCCCGTATAATAACCAGAACAATTACCTTGCCGATAAAGTCTTCACCTCCTATCATAGGAAGCTGTGTTGTGGACTGAGTAATAACAATGGCTCCTAAGAGAAGGGAAATGATACTTATGATAGGAAGTGCATCGACTCCTGTAAAAAGTATCTGTTTCTGTAATACCTGAAAAATTAGTCTGTTACCATGCCATTTCCTTATACTTATAAAGGTATCCCTTAATGATAAATACAGGAGATCACAGATCTTATTTGTATCATGGAGAATGGAGAGGAATCTATTCCCGACCCATCCTGTAAGGGTTGACATTGTATTCGGTTCCCTTCACATTATAATCCAAGAAATATATACCTAAATTAAAGATAAATCCTGCTAACTTGAATTGCAAACTGAAAAGAATAAATACTAATTGCTTCTACCAACTTGGCTGGAATAAAGGTAAAATTGGGGTTTTGGGAAAAATTATCTCTCTCGAATTTCACGAACTATATCAACAATTCTTCTGCTGACTTCTCTCATGCGGGCATTTACTTTGAAGAACCGCCGCTCTGTTGGCGGTCAGCTTGAGCGCCTTGATACTAATTAGAGTCCATCCATTAATGGCCCTTTTATCCCAATGCGGCGTTGAAAAATAATTTTAATCCTCGGAGTAGTAAGACTACGCCTGTGGTTAAAATTATTTTTCGCCTTGCCTTGGAACAAAATTGCTCATTAATGGATGGACTCTAATTAAGTCCTCCTTCAGAGCATATCGAAAGGTATACTGTTATAAAGTCCAAAAAGAAGGAGGTGATTGATACTTTATGATAACTAAACCTATGAATAGGATATAAAAGTTTAAGTAGAAATTCAAGTTTTATTTGCTGTAAAACCTTAGCCTGCAAGTTTAAATTCAAGGAGGAAATAGACATGAAATTTTATACAAAACAACACAAATATTATTGCGGGATAGACCTACATGCAAGTAACTATTCAGGTCTCCACCTTTGGAAAAGGGGGATTAAGGGGGATTTTTTGCCCTTGACAACAGGAGGCCTTATAAGTGTTATGCTCTTATTCCTTATCTTTATCGTCCCTTAAAAGGCCGTATCCCCTTGAAAGAAGTCCTCCTTGAATTCGACTTTTTGGGTCTGAAAGCATACCAATAGATCGTAGATCACGAGGAGCTGAAATGCTCCTAACCTCGGTTTTAATGTTATTCATTTCATGTCTTAATTCCATTAGTTCCTTTTGATATGAAGAAATAGTCGCTTTCGTAGATGGATCTTTTACTTCAACACCGATTTTCGCAAAGCCATAACCGTCACGCAAATATAAGAATTCGCATTGGCATCATTTAAATTTTAACTGCAAATTCGTGCCCTCC
>QIDP01000072.1 GCA_003229375.1 Nitrospirota bacterium | reverse complement strand
ACAACAATAACTACTATTATAGGGGGTTTTCATGCATAAGTCAATGTTTTTATTGACTTTTTATCTAATAATTTAAACAGGCTTTAATAATAAAGCTTATTATATAAACTATAGTATAAACCACAGAAGACACAGAGCTTACTTTTACGGGGGATTATATGAAAAAGGGTTTTAAGGCAGTAATATTTGATATGGATGGGGTCATTGTCGACTCTGAGCCGGCATACTGGAAAGCTGAGGAGGAGCTTGCCAGGGAATATGATAAAGAGGTTTCAGTTGAGACCCTGCTAAAGATGATGGGACGTCCGGCAATTGAATCTATGAAAATCTTTGCTAATGATCTTGCTATTAAAGATTCTCCTGATATCTTACATAAAAAACGTGATGAAAGATATATTAAGATTATTGAGACAGAATTGAAACCCATGGATGGAGTAACTGAGGTTTTAAAAGGACTCAAATCAAATGGTCTTAAAATGGCTGTTGCAACCGCTGCCAGTAAAGAGCTCTTAGAAATTCAGCTTTCAAAAATAGGGATATTGAATGATTTTGATTTCCTTTTGTCTGGCAGCGATATCAAAAATGGAAAACCCCATCCGGAGATATATCTTAAAACTGTTTCATTGCTCGGGCTAAGGCCGGATGAATGCGTTGTTGTGGAGGATTCTCAAAGCGGAATGGAAGCAGGGATAAAGGCCGGCTGCTTTACAGTAGCGTTTCCAAACAAATATCAAGATATATCAAGCCTGCCAAAGGTCGATATGATTATAAGAAGTCTTGAAGAGATAATGTCTATTCTTTAATTATCCCGGTCCCTATAGTAAATGAATCAAATAAATTGACATCTTTTCCATCCCCCTCACCCTAGCTCTCCCCGGGGGGAGAGAATTGCTGTATCCACTCCCTTACGCTAACTATTCAGGAGGTTTTGTGCTACAATGTGCCTTGCCTTCCATCTCTTTGTAGTAAGCCCTGATAGATGCCTCTTTAACCTCTTCCAACATCTCCTGCCTGGTCTTTGTGACACGCTCGACAGGTATTTTAAGTTTTTCAGCTATCTCTTCCATTGATCTCTTGTGATTAAAGTGCATCCCGGCAATAGTGATCTTCAGGGAATCGTCAGCGATCAGTCTCTTGAAGTCTTCATTTTCAATCGAAAGGGTATCGCAGACCTCGTCGAATCCCAATCCGCTGTCAAGGCCTTCTTTGATTTTTTTGATCGACTCATTGTAAATACGATTTTCTTCCTCTGAGAAACCGTACTCGTCTGTCGCCACGTTATCTTGCTCAACCATATATATCTTTCTCCTTTCAGACAGGCATAATTTATTTAAACATAATGAAAAAGAGGTGTCAAGAAAAAAGGTAAAAGTAACTCCTTTAGCGATAGCCGAATAACATGCTATAGATAATTAACAGGATCAGGATAATTCCTATAGTAAGGCAGGTTAATCCGAATATTCTGCTTGCCAGAAAGAGTCGTCTGGGTGCAGGGCCTACCAGGTATTTTTTTAGCTTATTTTCTTTTACCAATATTTCATATTCTCTTGAGCGATCTTCTTTAAATTCGCTTAGCGGTACCCTTCCTGTAAAGATAACTGGATCCATAGGGAATTTTTCAGGCCGAAAATGTGTGTTGAAGAAGTGAATTGTGAAGATGAATCCGACAGCCAGTAGTGCCTCGTCGCTGTGAATAATGGTAACAACATTGATGATCCAGCCCGGGAGAAACAGGGTAAAGAATTCCGGAAACCAGAGGATAAGACCGGAAGCCCCGATGATAGCGACCCCCCAGAAGACTGCAAAATAGTCGAATTTTTCCCAATAGGTCCAACGGCCATAGGTTGGCTTTGGTCCAAGTCCTATAAACCATTTAAATGTTGCTATAAAATCGTGAAAATCTTCTATTGTCGGGAGTAATGTATTCTTTCCGAAAAATATCTCTCTTATAGATGTTTCTTTGTTTCTAATTTTACGAATTAGAAAGCCAATATGTATAATGAAATAACCAAAGGTGATAATAGCGCCTAGACGATGGATAAAACCGGTGACCTCGAAACCTCCCATTATTCGTGAAGTGACAACTGCCCACTTCATGTACGAAAATTTAAGTATCATTCCTGTAATGGCCAGCCCAAAGAAACTCAAGATAACAAAGAGGTGCATGATCCGATGAAAGGGGTCGAACCGCAGATATTGCCGTGGCTCTTCCTCGGTTTTGGTTTTCTTTCGCTTCCGCATCTCAGCAAAGGAGCGTGGCAGCCAGAGCAAGGTGTGAATCCCGAAGAAGATGAATGTGCCGATGAGAAGGAGCATCATACCCCAGAAGGTATAGAAAAGGATAGGATACCGGAGGCGGTTATGATGTGTTGCATGGGTCAGGTAGCCGGCAAATCTGCGGTGAGAGCCGCTATGGCATTTCTGACAGGTCTTGACAATGTTTTTTCTGCTGAGTCTGGATTCCGGATCAGTGGTTCGAAGGATATCATGGGAGCCGTGGCAGTCGTAGCATTTGGCAGCCTTCAGATAGCCGAGTTTTGATACCTTGCCGTGGTATGTCATGTAATAGGTATCGGCCAGGTCTCTATGACAATTACCGCAGTGGGATGAGACATCCTGACGGAACCCGGCTTTATCCACCCTGACGATTTGATGAGCAGTATGACAGTTATTGCAAACAGGCAGTGGATCAGATGTTTTAGTAACCCCGGGGCTGTGGACGCTCTTTGTGAATATTTCAAAGATACCACGGTGACATTTTGAACAGGTCTTAGGAATATTGTTTTTATTTACCGATGACCGCGGGTCACTAACAGGATAAATGTCGTGGGCAGTATGGCAGCTTGTGCAGACAGCAGTATTAAGCAGCCCGCTTTTCTTAAGTCCTCTTCCATGGATGCTCATTATATAACTTTTTAGGATCTGTTTTTCAGCCCCCTTGTAGCGGGTGGCTGCTTTGGCCCCTTCTCTATGGCAATCACCACAAAGTGCAGGAATGTTTGTCGTAAAAATTGGGGATTCAGGATTATTTTTTTTAAGTGTGTTGTGACTGCCATGACAGTCAGTACAGCCAGGCGCTACCGGATTCCCTCTGTCATGCAACTCACCATGATAACTGCGATGATAGGATTCGCTTTCTTTGGCATGGCAGATGGAGCAGTCAACAGGCGTGGTTTTTTCGCAAGGGGGATAGCGGGTTATACTGACATCTGTATGACATTTGATGCATTTTTCTTTGGCGTGGGCAGATTTTAATATAATCTTTTTATCAACAAAGAGGGACCGTTCTTTATCTATTTTAATAATGGTCAGTTTTTTCTTCCCGTGACAGGTAAGACAGTCTTTATCAGAGAGTCCCTCGCTATAGTAGATACGGCGAATCTCATGAGGGGAATGACAGTCTATGCAGATCGGTATAACATGCGGCTTTTTTTCCCAGAGTTCACCACGGATGATCTTTTTATGAACCTTTTCAATAAGGGAGTGACATTTTATACAGGTTTTTGAGATGTTTTTGGCATTAATAGAGGAGTCGGGGTCTTCATGGGGAAGGATGTTGTGAAAACCGTGGCAATCGGTGCAGACCGCTGTGACAATAAGACCCCGTTTAAAAAGGCCCTTTCCGTGAATACTCATCGAATAATTTTCAAACACCTTTTCCTCTTCGATCTTATGAGTCTTTACGACCCTGGAGTCTTCCCTGTGGCATTTGCCGCAGAGGGCAGGGATGTTCATTTTAAAGGTGTTAGAGTCAGGATTATTTTTTGATAAGATATTATGAGTGCCGTGGCAGTCTTTACATTGAGGAGCATAAGGATCTCCTTGTCTGAGGGCCTTTCCGTGAAGGCTGTTGTCGTATACCTGCCGGGTCTCTTCATGACAGGTAGCGCAACTCACAGGAGAGAGGTTTTCAGGATGTGGTAATGCCTTGACATCGGCATCTGTGTGACAGGCAATACATTCTATTTGTCCATGAACAGAATTACGATAGGAGGTTTCATCAACAAAGAGCGATATAATCTCTTTTTCTTTTTTAACCGAAAAATCAGGGTCTGAATGACACATCAAACACTCTTCTATCTGGATGGCAGCAGAAGGTATAGGAGAAAGAGATATAAGGAAAAGGAAGATGCCTGTTATACTAAATGCCTTGAATCGGTTCATTACTTTTTAGAGTCCGTTCCTTAATTTAATTATCAAGATGATATTATCAAAAAAGGATAATAAAGTCATCAAAGAAGTTATTGAAATTGCCTGTTAGTAGGTTTATACTATCATCTTAAAGGCTTGATCAAAAAAGCTGAGAGGAGATAGCATGAAAGAGGTTAATAATAAGTATAATAGAGGGAGAAGATCGTTTTTGAATTGGTTGTTGGGGACGTCTCTATTCTTTGCCTCGGGTCTCTCTGCCTATCCTGTATTAAGGTATTTGTGGCCTACTGATAAGGTTATGGGGGCTGGTGGATCTAGAATAATAAGTATACCTCTTGATGACCTCCCTGCGGGTGAGGTTAAGTTTATAAGATATAAAAACAGACCCGCATTAGTTATAAATGACTTCAACGCAGGGATATATGCCTTGTCTGCTGTGTGTACCCATCAGGAATGTATTGTTAAGTGGGATGAAAAGAGGAGAGAATTGATGTGTCCCTGTCATGGGGCAATATTTGATATGTTCGGACATGTTAAGAAAAGTCCTGCTACAAGGGATCTTGAACCAATTGCAGTAAGTGTGTTGAAAGATCAGATAATTGTGGGAGGCATATAATCTGTGGACCAGGGGCGAATCTTGTGTTCGTCCTTGTTTTTGTGGAGGTGAAGAGAGTGGCAGATAAAGAGAGTGAACAGCGTGAACAGAGAACCGGTTTTAAAGAGATTCTGAACTGGTTCACTCTATCCGGTTTTATATATGGTCCATTGGATGAGAGGCCGGGGATTAAAGAGGCCTTAGAAAAGGCACTAAAAAGACCCATTCCAGCCCATGTTAACTGGTTTTTCTGTTTTGGCGGAATCACCTTTTTCCTTTTTTGTATGCAGGCATTAACAGGCGGCCTCCTTCTATTCTTTTATCGTCCTACTGCTGCCGAGGCATTTTATAGTGTACAATTTATTACCAATGATGTTCCATTCGGGTGGTTGATCCGGACTATACATCATTGGAGTTCACACCTGATGATAATAACAGTATCTTTGCATATGCTCAGGGTATTCCTTTATGGTGTCTATAAACCACCAAGGGAGTTTAACTGGGTGGTTGGTATCCTCCTGTTTCTTATCACCCTTTGTTTCAGCTTTACAGGTGCACTCCTGCCATGGAATAATACGTTATATTGGAGAAGTGTAATAGGAACAAGTAAATTTAGCGGGATCCCTCTTGTCGGAGACTTTATAGTAAGTTTTTTGAGGGGAGGGGAGTATGTTGGCGGAGCTACTTTAACAAGATTTTTTGCCTTTCATGTATTTATCTTTCCCTCTCTTCTATGCCTTTTTTTGATAGTTCATTTTTTAATGGTAAGAAGACAGGGGATATCGGGACCTTTGTAGGTAACTTGATCGTATAGGAATTTTCATTTTGGACGCAGATGAACGCAGATTATCAAGATCAAAAAAATATATAAAAAATAAATATTATCGTAACCGTTCACGGTTCGAAATT